>NZ_JAUBPS010000075.1:0-27683 GCF_036700865.1 Microcoleus sp. S13C4 | reverse complement strand
TTCGTAATTCATATTATTAATCTAATTTTTTCTTTTATTTTACCTAGAACGAGCGCACTTTCGCAAGAGGTCTATTGATGCCGAAGAAACTTTTTCCTTCAGATTTCAGACATTTTTAGCTCTTTTAACATCAGTTGACAACCCCCAATCCGAACGTGCCAGGGCGAAGGGGAGTATATCTTTCTGGGTGATTAACACTGTTACTAACCTTTTGTTAGACTCTTTTCAATTTGCCATCGGTTTAGACTCTTCTAGTGGCTTTTATGCAAATGCCTTCGTTAGCAACAGCTTTAAACCCACACAAATTAACTTTAATTTTCTGGCTCAAGAAAGTGCAGCAGCTAGCCTCCTGTATACTTCTGGGGTATATTCGCGGACATTCAACAGCCCCACTAACTTAAGGTTAGTAGAAGTTAAGAACAATATCGCAAAGACAGAAGCAGAAGCAGTTCCCGAACCGAACACAGTATTAGGTACTGCAATATTTTTAGGATTGTTTGTCACGCAGAGAAAACACAAGAAAACAAAGTCGGAAGTCAAATCAAAAGTTTAGGAAAAACCCCGAATGTTAATCAGTAGGGTGTGCGAGGCGCACATCCTATCGTTTCCGTTGAATTGCTCGTTATAAAATGCTGTAGCCCTGGGTGGGTTGATAAATATTATCGGTTTGAATGACAGATTGTTGGTGAAACCCGGCCCTAATTTTATTGGGTTAATTGGCTGAACATTAATATCGCTTTTTCCGAGGACAAACACTGCCCATCTCACTTATCTGTCGCCACACAATACCCATTATCCAAGTGCATCTTCTTCTTTTCCCAAATATGCCTCTATCACCCGAGGATTTGCGCGAACTTCTGCCGGAGTTCCCTCAGCAATTTTAGTACCGTACTCCATAACACTAACGCGATCGCTAATTCCCATCACCACCTTCATATCGTGTTCAATCAGCAAAATACTCAAATTCAACTCATCGCGAATTTGGTAAATAAAGCGAGTTAAATCAGCCGTTTCGTTTGGGTTCATCCCCGCAGTCGGTTCGTCCAAAAGCAACACTTTCGGATCGGAAGCCAAAGCCCTGGCAATTTCCAATCTCCGCTGGTCGCCGTAGGAAAGGTTTTTTGCCAACTCCGGCGCTTTAGAAGCACCTAAACCGACAAAATCCAGCATAGTCAGCGCTTTTATTTTAGCTTCTCGTTCCTCAATCATCGCAGCCGGAGGGCGGAGGATTGCGCCCAACAAACCTGTTTTTAATCGGCAGTGTCTGCCTACTAAGACATTATCCAGCACAGTCATGTTGTTAAACAAGCGGATATTTTGAAAAGTTCTAGCAATGCCGAAAGTTGTCAGGCGATCTGGCGGTAAACCCGTGATATTTTTATTTTCAAGTACCAACTGTCCCCCACTCGGTTTATAGATCCCTGTCAGCATATTAAAAAAAGTAGTTTTTCCCGCACCGTTGGGGCCGATCAAACTGGCGATCGCTCCTTTTTCCAAAGTTAAGCTGACCTGATTTACCGCAGTCAAACCGCCGAATCGCATGGTAAGTTGCTGTGCTTCTAATAATGACATTGGGGTTGTGTTTCCTAAGATTTTATAGTAGTGCGAGCGTCCTCGTCACAAGCTTTCATGCACGCGAATCAATGTGAGATTGGGAGTTTTTAGGACATATTCTCTAACGTACAAACAAAATAGAACTTAAACAGATTAGATTCTAGAGAACGGCGAGGGCGATATTGTCCGTGCAAATCGGCACTCGAAAAGTCTTCAATAACTTTGAGATTGAGTTCGTCAGCCAAAGTGGCAATTTTGTCAAACCCAGTAATCCACGGTGCATACATACTTTCGTATTGATCTATGTAATCATTGATATCTTGGTAGCCCGTAGTTCTCAAAATCACCTTTTCCGACATATAATCAAAGGACACTCGAAAATTATCAACATTGTCGCGAATTTGTTCTAACACAAATATTACATCTTTTTTGTCCAGCAAGGTAGTGTTGCCTTCCCACAAAAAATATGTCGGTCGAGTGAAATCAAATTCACTCTGTTTCAGCAAGGAGATTAAACCGTCTTTTACGTAATCGCCGGGACGGTAGCGAACATTAGCAGTAACTTTGTGAGCTTTGAGAGTTTCTGCTTTTAATTGCAGTGTCGCAGGGTCGTCTATTTCAAAATAAATCACTCCTTCTCCATTAATTCGGGCAGCACGAGTATCCAAACCCGAACCTAAAATAACTATTTGCTTGCACCCTCCTAAAATTTGATTAGACAAAACATCATCCAAATATTTAGTCCGCAACTTAACCATTTCTTTGGCTGCCGGAGAGTTTTGAGATATTTGGGCCGCTATTTCTTTTGTTTCCTCATTCAGCCAGATTTTGACTACATTATCAGTATAGAGAGGAATGGCCTCTTCATTCTCTTCTGCTCTAAATTCCGCAACGATAAAAGCAGTACCAGTTACATTTTTCATGGCTAATCTTTCACCCTTACTAAGTATTTGGTTACAAATAAACATTAGATGAGGAGGGGAGTTTTACACTCATAAACTCCCTTGTATCCTAGATTATTAGCTAAACCCGCTTACAAAATACTATGGTTTTTTGTCCTTACCTACTTATTGACTTCTCGCATCTGCTAAAGACTCATTGCTCGCTTCACCATCAGAATGCAGTTCAGCTTGGTGTATCTTATCAGGAATCAGCCCCTCCGGCCGCACGAGCATCATGACAACAAGAGTTAAGCCGAATAGGAATAAGCGCATTTGAATCGGGTCTAAACTGGTGGCCAGAAAGTCTTGTAACTGGGGACTTGCAATCCTGGGGATTACAAAAGTATTCAGAAAACCCTTGAGGACTTGCGCTAATTGTGGCAGATAAAGTCGATCGGCAGACATGATAATGATCGCGCCCAAAATCACCCCCGTCATATTTCCCAAACCGCCTAAAATCACCATACACAGGATGATTACCGACACCGAGAAATCGAAAACGCTGGGAAAAATTGCGCTGATATAGGCGGCGTAAAACGCGCCTGCAAAGCCCGAAAAAGTCGCTCCCATCGCAAAAGCCGAAAGTTTGGTTTTGACGAGGTTAATCCCCATCGCACTCGCCGCTAATTCATCTTCGCGCATGGCATTCCACGCCCTACCCAAGCGGGAATCTCGCATCCGCGAAATCATGAAGTAAGCGAAGACAACTAGCAGTAAAATTAGGTAGTACCAGGGAAAGTAGTTGCCGGTGCTGAAAGTGCCGACGATGGGGAGAGATGGACGCCCGATCGGGTTTATTCCCGCTTCGCCGCCGGTGAGGTTAAAAGGTCGATCGCACCCAACCAGACATAGCACCAACTCGGGTTTACCCAAAACAGCCGCAACAATCTTCGAGACTGGTTCGTCGATCCGAATCGCGGTTAAATTCCTAAAGACAACCGGGATAATTTCGCCAAAACCGAGGGTAACAATCGCCAAATAATCGCCCCTGAGTCGCAGTGTGGGAATACCCAGGATTACGCCCGCGATCGCAGCTACACCGGCGGCTATCGGCAGTACCACCCAAAAGTTCCAAGCAATATTTAACTGTCCAGAAGATAGCAAAGCCGTCGTGTAAGCGCCGATCGCAAAAAACGCCGCATATCCCAAATCCAACAAACCCGCAAAACCCACAGTAATATTCAAACCCAGCGCCAGCATAATAAAGATTTGAATCTGTACTACAGTAGCAATCCAGCCAGTCTGAGCCTGAATGTCGATAAACGGAAACAGAATTAGAATAAAAGCTAATGTCACCAGAGTTGCCAGCCGCTGGCGTTCCCCCTGCAAACCCTGCAAAGCACCCATTAACGTAGCTGTCAAAATTGCGATCGTCAAACTGCAAATCCCGTACAGCAGCGTAGTCGGCAAAGCAACAGCAGATTGACCAGAAAAAGGTCTAATCAAAACCCCTTCTACCACACTTGCAACTAACAGCCAAACTCCCAATCCCAATCCCGCCAAACTGCCGATAGTCGCACCCATTTTCGGGCTGTAAACCTTCTGCTCTCGACAGCTCATAAAGCCCGCAGCCGTACCCATCAGCCAGCCGATCACAGTGCCGCTCCAACCACCGAATAACAAAACAGTCAAAGAGGCGATCGCCCCTAAAAGACCACTCGATTTGATCGCATTAATTATTTTTTTGGACATAGGAATAAATTATTAGTCATTAGTTATTAGTCAGCAGTCAGTAGTTAGATGCAAGAATGCTAGGAATCACAGTTATAGATGCGACTGACGCGGGCAGTGCCAATTTCTGCCTCAATGAATGTGATCGACTGCTTATCGTGGAAACGGTCGATCGGACTAGCTACAGTTTAGAGTCTTTTGAGTTCGATTATTGCACCAAAAGTGACGAAACTTCAAATATACTGGAACTGTTACCGCAACACACTTCAAACTGGCGATCGCTATATGGTACAAGCACCTCAAAAAACTATCACTCTGGACGAGTTTTTGCAACTCCCAGAAACCAAACCCGCTAGCGAATACATCAAAGGTGTCATTTTACAAAAACCTATGCCGCAAGGAAAACACAGCACAATTCAGGGAGAACTCATCACGAGGGTTAATGCAGCGGGCAAACCTCAGCGGATTGCTTGGGCATTTCCAGAACTTCGCTGCACCTTTGGCGGACGTTCTATTGTGCCCGATGTCGCGATTTTTGTTTGGAATCGCATTCCCCTAGACGCTGACGGCGAAATTGCCAATACATTTAATGCTCACCCAGACTGGACAATAGAAATTTTGTCCCCAGGCCAAAGCCAAACCAAAGTCACAAACAATATTTTGCACTGTTTGAACGCCGGTTGTCAGATGGGTTGGTTGCTCGATCCCGATGAAAAAAACATTTTAGCCTATCCCGCAAGGCAGCAGCCTATTTCCTTGCAAGAACCAACAGATATACTTCCGATGCCCAATTTTATGCCGGAAATGCAGTTGACTTTAGGCGAAGTTTTTGGCTGGCTCAAACCAGGGAATATTTAATTGGGCCTACAGTATTCCACTCAGTTGAGAAGCGCTATCTTATACTTGGAAATAAAAATTCAATGTTGCCGATCGCCCCATTAAGTATTTTTTCAGTAGTAGGAAGATGACGGCGAACCCTGACTATTTTTTATCCTTAACATATAGTTAAAGCTGGCGTTGCTAGGCGTGGCTGAACTATGGTATGATGAAGTTGTCCTCCGAGCGTCAACAATAAAACATATTTAAAAGCAATATTATGCAATTTCCTGAACGTAATTCAACTCATATCAATAAAAATTATTACCAAAAAGGCAAACAGAATTATATTGCGTACCCGGCCAAAAACAATTTATAGAGGCTTATAAACTTAAAAGAGGATATCCGGAATAAGTTAAACGTGAATGTCTCAAAATGTATGTTAATGACGGGGGTTTTCGACCAATTGAAAGAGTCATAAATGTCTATCATACTACAATCATTAATGGGGTAAAAGAAGCCGGGAAACTCTTACCAGATTTTTACAAACCAGAAACAAATCCCGAAGTGGGAGAATTAGATGAATTACAAACATTTGTGGCTTCAAAAAAAAACAAAACCTGGCGGTGGACAGCGGTAGACCATTTTAAGCCAGGTATTTTAGGAGGGGTTTTAGGCGACCCTAGCGCCAAAACTTTTGAACCACTATGGGCGGAGGCTAGCAAATGGAAATGCTACTTTTATGTAACAGATGGCTGGAAAGTTTACCCGAATTTTATTCCGGAGGCAGACCCAATTATTAGCAAAACCTATATGACTTGCAGTTGAAGGTGAAAATACAAGACTCAGACATTACTTGGCTCCGCTAAAAAGAAAAAGTGTTTGTTATTCTAAGTGTGAAAAAATGCTAGGGTATTCAATTAAATTACTAATTCATTATCTAAAATTTGGAGATGTTCCAATTCCCCATCAAAATCCCGGAAATCATTTTCGACTCCCCTCTCGTATTTTTGCTCGTATCATACCCTACTTTAGCAACGCCCTAATTGATTGCTGTCCCTGGGTATTCCTGTGTGTAATTTTAAGTTTTTATTCACTGATATGGATACTTTTTTGGGTGATGGTGACGACCAATCTGGTTTGGAGATGTCTCAGCAGATGATTTTATACCAACGGCTCAACTTGAATGTAAACTCGTGTCTCCAATGCCACTCTTTTAAGCATTTATAGTGAATATATTTTGTAGTTATCACCATTGTTGGGGTAGATTCAGGCCACCCACACCCCATGTGACAGTTGGGGTGCGGAATGTAGGTTTAATTTGAATTCGCTTTTGTTCTGATCCTTTCCTCAGCGGGCGCTACCGGGCACTACCAAGGAATCTTGGGCTGGGTGGGGCGGGTTTACGAGATTATCGGTTTTTGGCTATTATTCTTGGTGAAACCCGCCCTACAAATTTTTGATCATGGTGCAATCTATCTGTGGGGGCGGGTTTACGAGATTATGGGTTTTAGGCAATTATTAGTGAAACCCGGGCCCGCTTTCTACAACTGTCCGAAACCTTTTTTAGGCTTATCTTTTTTCTTTTTCTTCTTCTGCTGGGTACCCATATAGCCACGGGAACCGGGCTGCATTCCGGGGCCACCCATTCCTGGCATTCCGGGCATTCCTCCCATGCCGGCGAAGTTGCCTTGACTCATTTGCTGCATCATTGTACGCATTTTCTGGAAGTCGCTGACAAGCTTAGTTACGTCGTTTTCAGCGTAGCCTGCGCCTTTGCCGATGCGGCGGCGGCGGGATGGAGAACTTGCTAAAAGTTCAGGGTTGCGACGTTCTTCAATTGTCATCGAATTGATCATGGCTTCGGTGCGTTTTAGCTGCACTTCTCCCTGCCGCATTTGTTCGTCTGAGAGTTTGTTCATCCCCGGAATCATTTTCAGGATGCCGCCGAGGGAACCCATATTTTTTAACAGTCTGGTTTGTTTGAGAAAGTCGGTAAAGTCAAACTTTGCCGTGAGCATTTTCTCTTGCATTTTCTCGGCATCGGCGATGTCGAATTCTTCTTGCGCTTTTTCTACTAGCGTCAAGACATCGCCCATGCCGAGTATTCTCGATGCCATGCGATCGGGATAAAAAGGTTGCAAGGCTTCCACTTTTTCGCCGACTCCGACAAATTTAATCGGCGCGCCGGATATTTGCCGCACGGATAAGGCTGCGCCGCCGCGGCTGTCGCCGTCTAATTTGGTTAAGATTGCGCCGGTAATACCGATTTGTTCGTGAAAGGTGCGGGTTAAATTTGCTGCTTCTTGGCCGGTCATGGCATCAACAACTAACAGCGTTTCGTGGGGTTGTACTGTTTGTTTGATGCGGCCCAATTCTGCCATCATGTCTTGGTCGATTTGCAGGCGGCCTGCTGTATCGACGATGATGGTATCAATGCCGATTTGTTTGCCGTGTTCGATGCCTTGGCGGGCTATTTCTACGGGGTCAATGTCTTTGCCTAATTCAAATACTGGTACGTCGATTTGTTTGCCGAGTGTGAGCAATTGGTCGATCGCGGCTGGTCGATAAATGTCGGTTGCGACTAGCAGTGCGGTACGATTTTGTTTGCGGAGGTGGAGTGCGAGTTTGGCGGTAGCTGTGGTTTTCCCGGTTCCTTGCAAACCAGCCATGAGGATAACTGTGGGCCCGGATTCGGCGGTGGCGAGGGGTACGTTGGTTTCCCCCATGACGCGGACGAGTTCGTCGTGGACGATTTTGATGAATTGTTGGTCGGGACGGACGCCTGAGACGACTTCTGCGCCTTGTGCTTTTGCCGCTACCTCTCCGATGAAGTTTTTGACGACTTGGAGGTTGACATCGGCTTCCAGGAGGGCGCGGCGGACTTCTTTGAGGGCGTCTTGGATATTGGACTCGGAGATTTTATTCTGTCCGCGCAGTTTTTTCCAGGTGGATTCGAGTCGATCGGCAAGGGCTTCAAACATAGGGCAATGTAGGCTAGTCAGTATTTTTAATTTTAGGCTAAATGGGAGTTTTTGGAGTGGGGTTTTGCTGAAAGTTGAATGTTTTTATTTTCTAACCGCTGATGAATGCGGATTAACGCTGATGGGTTTGGATGTTTTGAAGTTATTTAATGTTGGTTTTTATGTATTCTGCGATCGCTGGTTGGACTGTGAAGAGGGTGCGATCGCCCTTTTGGACTTTTTCGATTAATAACCTCCGTCTCAAGAATTCGACGGCTTTGAGGAATGATGAGCCTAAAAAATCTCTAAAAGGATAAATGTTTTAATATCCATTTTGCAAAGTACGGTTGCGTATAGATTGATCGCCCGCTATCTGTAGGAACACGGCAGTGCCGTGTCTCCTACCCGGAAGTAGCTCGATCGCCCGTCTAATTCCCTACCAATAACTACGCTAAAAACTGGAATTGAGAACCGTTAACTGCCAAAGCAAAAGGACTTGCCTGTTCAAATGCACCAGTAAGTTCAAAGCTGTTGGTATTTAAAACTACCCCCACAATCTGTCCGTCTCTGCGGCTGCGAATTACCATATCGTTGACAATTCCGTCGTTTTCGTAAGCAATCAAATTGTCGTCAGTAAAGAGGAGGTCTAGTTCTGTTAAACCGTCAGTCAAACCGATGCGATCGCCATCGTCAAAGTTAAAATCGGTAATGACATCTGCTCCATTGACTCCAAATCCTTCGTTGCTTCTGATCACAAATATGTCAGCACCGGGGCCTCCGGTGAGCACGTCAACTCCCCGATCGCCCACTAAGAAATCGTTGCCGTCATTGCCGTCTAAATCGTCGTCTCCTTGCCCTCCCCGCAGAATGTCGTTCCCGGAGCCTCCAAAGATAATGTCGTTTCCGGCGTCGCCCCTAACTACGTCGTTGCCCTCATTTCCATCCAGGCGATCGTCATCTTTCCCGCCGTAAATTATGTCATTTCCGTCGCCACCACCGATAATATCATTGCCGTTATTTCCTAACAGACGTTCGTTGGAATCCGATGAACCTCCTATAGTATCGTTGCCATCGAGTCCCCAAACTCCCCAAGGAAAAGACGACAAATTTCCATCCGCTACGTCAATCTCATCTGGTGTAGCGAAGGCCAAAAGACGTGGCCCGCCACCAGCAAATACAGGAAATCCAGTCAGATCGCCGATGAGATTGTTAACCGTTAAAGCCATAACTATGTCCTTTTAAAAATCCTGTTAGCTGTATTATACATTTTAATTATTCCCTTGCCAAATAGCAAGGATGTTTGGATTTGGAGCGCAACTTTTATTTCCTCAATTAATGACAAGCAACTTGTTGGTCTATATAGCAATCCTCGCATCATTTGGAAATTTCTTACTCCCCCCCTTAATAAGGGGAGGGTTGGCGTGGGGTAAAAAGTTTACTAATCATGTAGGATTGCTATAGTCAATTACAATTACCAATACTTCCGCTACGCGAGCGTATAAGTTACCAATTACCAATTACCAATTCCCAATTACCAGGGGTGTGCTTCATTCAACCCCAACCTGCTATATATCTGGCTTCCGAGTGAAATAGCATTAGTTGCTGACACTATCCGCTACTGTCTACCGCTTATAATGGGTGTTACCCCCCAGGCGGTAAACACGTTAATATCACCTATAACGTCGAGACTGAGAGGTTGTTTGTGAATAAAAGTAAAAGTCCCTGGGCCCATCCTCCGAGAAAACACCCAGTTTCCGATACCCACACACAAATTTTACAGACAGGATCTAAGTTCTCTACAAACCCCTAATCGCCCATCGCTGATATTCTTTGGCAAAATCCACTGCTTTCAGGTGTTTTACTCATGTCTACTCCTAAATCGTCTTCGCCTCAAAACAACAACAACTCCGTAAAAGCACGGCCAGCTACAGATAGCGTCCCAAAAGAGCAAGACAGTAACAATCTGCCCAGCGAACCAAGTATAGAACAGCTACTGGAAGCTTTGGCCGGCCAAGTACCTAGTCAATCTGCTGAAATGGAACGCTTGAAAACGTGGAAACAAGATTTAAAGCGACTGTTTCAATTTCTTGGCGATCGCCGCGTTTTAATCGCAGTAGTGGAACCGGGAACTTTTGCCCTGCGTTATGCTAACGCGGCATTTTGTCGCTTGGCCGGTTGGGAGGAAACGTCTTTGGCAACTCAATCTACCAACGGTTGGTTTGCAGAAACCCACCTCACTCTGCTGGAACTGTTCGAGGATTGGGGCGGCAAAACAGCAGAACAATTGTACCGTCGCCACCTTTTGCACTGGGTATTTAAGCAATATTATCAAATTGACATCGACGGTTTGCGGGTGCTAGACGAACCTGTGACGGCGAGTGTAAAAAACCCCAAACACCCAGAACCCAGATTTATTGAATTTTGGCTCGGTTCGGAACAGTTAAAAATTACTCGGATTGACTCAACAATAGATGAATTTGCGGATGTTCCTTTAAAATTAATGCCTGTTGCGGAACGGGAAGCTTGGCTGATGCAGCCGAATCAACTGGAAAAGTTAGCCGATCGATTGCAGTTGGATAATTACCGTGTAGAAGGTTTGCTGCTGCTAGAAGGTTTTGATGTCACGGTGCAGGAGCAAATTCGCCGTCTGACTCAGTTATTGATCGATCGAGATTCGATGCTGCGACCTGACAAATTTGAGAGAATCGATCGGTATTTGCGATCGCTCTTCAATGCTGACGGCACTTTGCTGCTGCGCCTCGACGGCGAACAGGTACAGCTATTAGTTGCAAAAGACGGCCAACATTTGCAGCCGATTCTTTATTCAATGCACTCCCTAGAAGCTTCTCACTTGTTGAAGGCCACAGCAGCAAATCAAGTTTGGAACGTGCCAGACTTGCGTAGGGAGTGCGAAACCGAGTGCGATCGAACTTTGCGGAGAATGGGAACTCGATCGATGCTGCTGGTGCCCCTGGTAGTCAAATCTGTCAGCCGCGAGGGGTACGGGCAGCGGATTTTGGGCGTCGTGGGGGTGTTGTGCCATCGGCCCAACCACTTCAATGGCATTGACGCTCAACACGCCCAAGAACTCATTCCCGCCTTCATTGCAGCCCTCCGGCAAGCCATCCACGAGCGGTTTACCCACATTCACAACATCCACCCCGCAGTCGAGTGGCGGTTCGCTCAAGAAGCAGAAAGGCGAAGTTGGGGACTGCCCCCAGAAACAATCGTATTTGCTGACGTTCATCCGCTGTACGGAATTTCGGACATTCGTGGTTCTAGCGACGAAAGAAACCGAGCCATTCAAACTGATTTGCTCGAACAATTCCGCTTAGCTTTAGTCATAGCTGATGCCGTTTGTCAAACACAAACTACCCACCTCGGCGAACAACTGCGGCTCGACTTGCTCGACTACATCCAGCGTTTAAAACAAAAAGTAACAGTCGATATGGAGGTGCGAGCAGCCAACTATTTAAACGAGCATTTAGAAGTATATTTTGACTATTTTGTGCAGTGCGACCCCAGGGTTCAGGCAGCCGTTGAAGCTTACCAAGCAGCCTGTGAAAACGAACACAACTGCGTTTACAGCGATCGCACCCGCTACGACCAAATGCTGAACCTCATCAGCACCAAACTCCAAGAAACCTGGGCCCGCTGGCAAGAAAAAATGCAGCAAATTCTTCCCCACTATTGCGACATCGAATGCACCGACGGCATGGATCACATGATTTATGTAGGAAAATCGATCGACCCCAAATTTAGCGAGTTTCACCTGCACAGTTTGCGGTACGAACAACTGCGAGCAATTTGCGACTGTGGCCGCACAATTTTTCGCCTGCAAGCCGAGTCTCAAATTAACATGGAACTCGCACATTTAGTCTTAGTGCAGAATACCACGATCGACATTTTTCACAACGAAAACACCGAAAAAATGTTTGATGTCAAAGGCACTCGCGACATTCGCTACGAACTTGTCAAAAAGCGGATCGAAAAAGCCGTGGACAAAGACGCACAAGAGCGAATTACCCAGTCAGGGATGTTGACTGTTGTTTATTCCACCGAGGAAGAGTGGGAAGAGTATCAGCAATACTTGCGCTACTTGTCTCGCGAAGGTTGGGTAGAACCCAAAGTTCAGACGGGCATGGTAGAATCACAACAAGGAGTCAGCGGTTTAAAATTCGCCCGCGTGCGTATTTTGCCCGAGCCAGAATCTATTTCTACTATCTGTGAAGTTACCGTAGTCAGCGATTGATAGCCCCTCCCCCCGAACACCCTTAAAAAGCGTGGCTTCGATCGCTCCCATCCCCTTCTGTTTTAGGCGGAGTGCGATCGCTCCCCTCCTAGTTTTTTTAAGCGTGGTTAGGGGGAAAAAGAGCATTCTGGACTCCCACACAAGACTGATATTACATTTAAGATTTTTGTTGACACCAACGAGCACTGCCGCGCTTTCACCTAGTAAATGTTCCGTGTGATTGGAACTCGCCAAATACACACTTTGAATCACACAAAATCCAGATTAAGTAGTGTTAATCTAATAATAATTAGCTCCGGAAATTTCTCACTTAAGTTATGTTAACCTTATCAGAATACCAAATAAATTCTACTCTGCACGAAGGCGTCGAAACAATCATCTATCGCGGACAAACACCCACAGACGGGCCCGCAGCAATTCTGAAAGTCCTCAAAGCCGAATATCCCACACTCGAAGCAATTACTAGGCTCAAACACGAATATCAAATACGCCAGAATTTAGACAGTCAACACATTGTCAAAGCCATCAGTCTCAAAACATTTGACCACCGATTAGGAATCGTTTTAGAAGATTTTGGCGGGGAATCCCTCGCAAAACTGCTGGAAAGAGAGACCTTGAGTCTGCAAGCAAATCTAAACATCGCCCTCCAAATAGTCAAAGCCATACACTACCTGCATTTTGAACACATTATTCATAAAGATATTAAACCCAGCAACATTATAATTAACTCGCAAACAAAACAAGTAAAACTCACCGACTTCGGCATTGCCACACAACTCAACAAAGAAAACCCCCAATTTAACAATCCCCACTCAGTCGAAGGCACATTAGCCTATATGTCACCGGAACAAACCGGGCGAATGAACCGCACCCTCGACTACCGCACCGACTTTTATTCTCTCGGCATCACCTTGTATGAAATGCTGACAGGAAAATTGCCTTTCCCCAGCAACGACCCCTTAGAAATAGTTTATAGCCACATTGCAGTTCAACCAATATATCCCCATCAAATTAATTCTGGAATACCTGTCGCCCTTTCAGAAATAGTGATGAAATTGATAGCAAAAAATGCCGAAGATAGATATCAAAATGCGGACGGATTGTTAGCTGACTTAAAAATTTGTTTACATCTGTTAGAAACCACCGGACAAATTGCCGACTTCATCCCCGGACGCTTAGATATTCTCAGCCAATTGTTAATCCCCCAAAAATTGTACGGTCGGGAAAATCAGGTTAAGGAATTGCTAGCAGCATTTGAACGTGTAAGGGTGGGTTTAGTCAACAATTTGTTAGAAAAGCAAACAGCCTTAGAACAAAATACGCCCGCATCAGGAAGCAGCGAATTAATGCTAGTATCAGGCTACTCAGGCATCGGTAAATCAGCCGTAGTCAACGAAGTTAGCAAACCCATTACTAGGTCAAAAGGTTACTTTATTAGAGGCAAATTTGACCAATTCAAACGCAACATTCCTTATGCCTCATTAATCCAAGCATTTAACTCCTTGCTGCGGCAATTACTAACAGAAAGTGCAGCTTCATTAGAAATATGGCGCACTAAGATATTAACAGCATTAGGAACAGACGGTCAAGTAATTGCCGACGTAATTCCAAAAGTTGAATTAATCATCGGCAAACAGCCCGAAGTCCCAGAACTAGCCCCTGTAGAATCGCAAAATCGCTTCAATCGGGTCTTCAAAGAATTTATTCGCGTTTTCGCCCAAAAAGCACACCCCCTAGTTATCTTTTTAGACGATTTGCAGTGGGCAGATTCAGCAACATTAAAGTTGATGCAAATACTGATAACTGACCCTGACCAGCAATATTTGTTGCTAATCGGTGCTTATCGAGATAATGAAGTTAGTCCGACCCACCCCTTAATTCAGACTGTAGAAGAAATTGAAAAAACTGGTACAAGAGTCAACAATATCGTCCTGCAACCGCTGGATTTAGCAAATGTGACTCAATTAGTCGCTGAAACACTTAACAGTAGCACAGAAAAAGTAAGGAACCTAGCAGAGTTAATCGGGAATAAAACGGGTGGTAATCCTTTTTTCTTGACGCAATTACTCCAAGCACTTTATCAAGACGATCTTTTAAAATTTGACTTTAACTCCATTCCTAATGAGGTAAGTAAAGGCGGCTGGTCTTGGAATATCGATGAAATCCAAGCCATTGGAATCACCGATAAAAGTGTGGTGGAACTGGTAGCCAGTCGCATTGAAAAGCTGCCCGCACCCACGCAAGAAATGTTGAAGGTAGCAGCTTGCGTGGGAGATAAATTTGCTCTCGATGTGCTGTCACTTGTTCGCGAAAAGTCAGCTAATACTACCACAACTGAACTTTATTCAGCTTTGCAAGCCGGGTTAATTCTGCCCTTGAGCGATGCTTATCGTATTCCTTTAGTTTTCGATCGAGCCGAATCGATCAATCTCAAGTTAGACACTTCGCGGGTTAGTTACAAATTTTTGCACGATCGCGTCCAGCAAGCCGCATATTCGCTAATTCCAGAAGACCAAAAGCAATCCACCCATTTAAAAATTGGTCAATTACTATTACAGAATACTCCCCCAGACCATCTAGAAGAAAACATATTTGATATCGTCAATCAATTGAATGTCGGAATTGACACGATTAGCCAGCCCGCAGAAAAGACGCAGTTAGCAAAATTAAATTTAACTGCTGGACGCAAGGCAAAATCGGCTGCTGCGTATGAAGTGGCTGTTAGGTATTTGCGGGTGGCTAGGGAATTATTGCCAGCGGATTGTTGGGAAAGTCAGTATGACTTAACGTTAGCAATTTGCGAGTCAACAGCAGAAGCTGAATATTTACACAGCAACTACGAAGATTCAAAAAAGATGGTCGATATCGTACTGCACAAAGCTCACTGTTTACTAGAAAAAATTAATGTCTATCAACTTCAAATCCAGGCTTACAATGCTCAAAATAGACTGGTAGAATCACTAAATACAGGACTAGAAGTGCTGAAACTGTTAGGCATTTCTTTTCCTCAAAACCCTAACGCGCTAAATATTGTGGCGGGACTGATTAATACAAAACTGAGCTTGGGATTCAAACGAATTGAGGATTTAGCTAACTTGCCAGAAATGACCGATCCCGACAAACAAGCAGCCATGCGGATTTTATCAGGGATTCTCAGCACTGCTATTCAGGCTAAGCCCCGACTGGTACCGCTGCTTACATTTATGATGGTCAAGCTGTGCATTAAATATGGTAATTCGCCTTACGCGAGTATTGCCTACGTTTATTATGGCGTAATTCTGTGCAGGCTAGGGGACGTTAGTTTGGCATACAAATTTGGCCAACTGGCAATTAGGCTGTTACACAAATTTCCATCCCGTTCCATCAAAAGTAGAGTTTATGCAGTCTTTGGTTCTTTTATTCAACAATGGAAAACCGATATTAACTCAGGATTAGGCGATATCAAGGAAGGTTTTCAAATCGGGATGGAAACGGGAGAGTTGGAATATGCGGCTTATTCTATTAATGTATATTGTACTTATAAACTGTGGATGGGAGAGCCTCTCGCTCAGGTTGAAGAGGAGACAGGTAAGTATCTGAAACTAATGCAGCAATCTCAACTAGAAATGGCTGTACAGTATATAAGTGTAGAGAGACAGACCGCCCTCAATTTGTGTGACCAAGCTGTCGAGCCATGCCATTTAGTCGGCGAGAGCTTTAATGAATTAATAACGCTCCCGAATTTAATAGAAGCTAAAAGCTTTATGGTAGTTTGTGTGGCTTATAATGCCAAAGCTATGCTTAATTTTATTTTCCGAAACTACGCGCAAGCATTGGAAAATTCAAGGTTATTCGAGAAATATGAAGAAGCCGCCGTCGGTCTTTATGTAGTTTCCGTGAATAATTTTTACTACTCTCTCAGTCTCCTCGCTTTGTATCCCCAAGCTAGCAAAGGGGAGCAAAAGCACTATCTGAAAAAAGTGGTATCTCTCCAAAAAAAGATGCAAAAATGGGCAGTTCATGCTGCGATGAATTATCAACACAAATACGACTTGGTAGCAGCGGAAAAAGCGCGAGTTTTAGGGCAAAATACCGAAGCAATGGAATTGTACGATCGCGCTATTTCTGGAGCCTCCAAAAATGGTTACATCCAAGAGGAAGCATTAGCTTATGAATTAGCAGGAGAATTCTATCAATCTTTGGAAAAACACATAATTTCTCCAGCATACCTTACCAAAGCTTATTATGCTTACATCCGCTGGGGAGCAATTGCCAAAGTTAAAGACTTGGAATTGAGATATCCTTTCTTAGTAGCACAAGCGCGCACAACAGAAACCCCAACCCTCGATATCACCAGCAGTACCACGGGAAGTACTACCAGTAGTAGTTTAGGCGATTTCTTAGACTTAGCTACTTTTATTAAGTCGGCGCAAGCCATTAACGGTGAAATTGTTCTCGAAAAATTATTGACCAAATTAATCAAAATTATTTTAGAAAATGCGGCGGCTCAAAAAGTAGTGCTGCTGCTGCTGAAAAACGATATCCTCTGCATAGAAGCTACTGGCACTTTTGCGGAGAATCAAGTGACACTTTTACCGTCTCTTCCAGTAGAAAACCGTCAAGATGTACCCCTGTCTGTGATTAATTACGTACACCAGAGTCAAAAGCATCTGGTTTTAGACAATGCAACTGTCGCCGAACCTTTTAAGGTGGATGCTTATATTCAGAAAACTCAACCCAAATCAATTCTCTGTTTGCCGATTCTTTATCAATCTCAGCGGCGCGGAATAATTTATCTAGAAAATGCTTTGACGGTAGGAGCTTTTACAGTAGAGAGAGTAGAAGTATTCAAAGTGTTAATTTCTCAAGTTGCTATTGCTGTAGAAAATGCTGGTTTGTACGCGCGCGAGAAAGAAAAATCTCAACAGTTAGAAAAATCTTTCAATGAACTGCAACAGGCGCAACTGCAACTCATTCAAAGCGAAAAAATGTCTGCTCTCGGCAACTTGATTGCAGGGGTTGCTCACGAAATTAACAATCCGCTTGGTTTTATTGCGGGCAATCTAGATGCTGCTGCTGAGGCTAGCTTAGATTTGATTGATTGCTTACAACTTTACCAAGAAAAATTTCCTAATCCTGGAGATGAGTTAGAGGATAAAGCATCGGAGATTGATTTAGAATATTTGATCGAAGATTTGCCGAAAATGCTTTTATCTATGAAATCAGGTACAGATCGCATCCGCAATATTAGCAAGTCTTTGCGGACTTTTTCCCGCGCTGATAGTGCGAATAAAGTGTCAGCAAATATTCATGAGGGCATCGACAGCACTTTGATGATTTTACAGTATCGCCTGAAAGCTAAAGATACTCGCCCCGCGATTAAAATTATCAAAGAATATGGAGATATCCCGCCAGTTAAATGTTATTTTGGGCAACTGAATCAGGTATTTATGAATTTGCTGGCAAATGCGATCGAGTGTTTTGACGAATCCAATCAGGGCCGCACTTACGCTGAAATTGAAGCTTTACCGAATACGATCGCCATTATCACTCAAGTCTCCGAGGATAGCAACAGCGTGGTGATTAAAATCAAAGATAACGGTCAAGGAATGTCATCGGAGGTCAAGTCGAAAATATTTGACCATTTATTTACTACTAAAGGAGTAGGGAAAGGTACGGGTTTGGGGTTGTCTATCAGCCGACAAATTGTGGAAGAAACCCACGGGGGTAAACTGACTTGCGAATCGGTGCTGGGAGAAGGTTCGGAATTTGCGATCGCCCTGCCACTTTGATAAAATTTATTCACCCCCCTTACGGAATCAGTCATTGCCAATTGTTTAATCTCACATCTCAAATCTTAAATGGTATGACTGGTGCTTAACACACACTTGGAAATTTGTCAATTCCTAAATATCTATCAAATAGTCCACAGTTCACTGTTTAAAGCAGGCAGTATGCAGTTACATTGTTAGCTAAATCATGTAATAACTGTATTTGATAGGAGTTTATCGAGTGAACGCTGCCGAACAAGCCAAAAATATAGAAGTTGCCAGCAAAATTGCTGCGGTTGTTAATTTATTCAAGTCCCAATTCCCGGATGCAAAAGTCGATTTGAAACCTTGGATGAATGACCAGGATACCAGAGAACTTGTTGATCCAGATTCGATCGACATTGGCTTCCATTTTCCCGGTAGAAGCCGCTTGTTGCAAAGCCGCAGCATCTTGATTCAAATCCGATTTTACCAAGATCCGGTGGAAGGCTATCGGCGGGCGATCGGGGTTGAGGCCGCCGGTTACGATCATAGCGGTCAACAGTGGCACTTTTCTACTGTGGAAAATTGGAATTTTCTCGGCCAAACCGAACCTGCGGTGGAGTCGGCGCAAAAACTCAAAGACTTTTGCCAGCAGATATTTGATTTGTTTAATCAGTCATTCGGCGATTGAAATCGCTTCTACACGAACGAAGTCCGCCGACGCGGACTAAGAAATAAGCTGGATTTGGTATTAGTCCCGATTGTCGCAATTGTCGATCGACCTACAGCCAACCGCATAAACAGATTTGTAAGTAGTCGATCGCTTGCCAAACAAAGTATAGCGGTTATCGCGGACTTGTTCGTACACGCGATCGCCCATCCACTTCATCCCCGGCATTGCCCGATAAGCAGCTACAAACACCTCGCCAGCAGGCAATATCCGTCCGATTTCCTCAGCCGCATCGCTGCCCTGCCAGCGCCGTTCCGGGGTGTTGCTATCTATCAAAATCATCCCCATTTCGCAGTCTTGAGACGTAATCCCAAAGCGATTTAATTCCTCTAAATCTTGCATGGAAATATACTCAAAATTCTGGCCTTTATCTAAATTTTCTAGTAACTGCACCAAGGTAACGCATAGATTGCAATTGCCGTCGTAAATTACGTTATATTTCATTAGTTGACTGTTGACTGTTGACTGTTGACTATTAACTAATGACAACTGACAACTGACTACTGCCAACTGCCAACTGCCAACTGACTAAAGACTACTGACTATTCCCCACAGGAATCTCGATCGCAAATTCCGTGCCTTGACCCGGTGCAGAATCGCACTTAAGCAGCCCGCCGTGTTTTTCTACCACAATTTGATAGCTAATCGACAGCCCCAAACCAGTACCTTTACCAGGTTCTTTTGTAGTAAAAAACGGATCGAACAGCCTTTTGTGAACATCTATCGGAATCCCCGGCCCGTTGTCAGCAATCCGAATCACAATATGAGAAGGATGCCGCCTTGAATCATCAGAAACAGCAGAATCTGCCTGCATCAAAGCATCCTGTTCATATTTTACATCCGTACAAATCCGCAGCGTCGGCGAAGGACAATAAGGAATAGGCGCCAGTTGTCCCTCTGCCCACTGTCCAGTCTCCATCGCCTCTTCCAAAGCATCAATTGCATTGCCAATAATATTCATAAAAACCTGATTCAACTGTCCTGCGTAACACTGCACGCGCGGCAAATTGCCGAACTCTTTGAGCAGCGTAATTTTCGGATGTCCTGCCGTTTCTTTAAACCTGTGCTGCAAAATCAACAAAGTGCTTTCAATCCCTTCGTGAATATCCACTTGCTTTTGTTCGGCTTCATCTAATCGCGAAAAATTCTTCAGTGACAGCACAATTTGGCGAATTCGCTCGGCTCCCATTTTCATCGAATTTAACAGGTTCGGCAAATCTTTGAGCAGAAAATTTAAATCTACATCATTTATCTCTTGTTTAATTGCCGGTGTGGGGTGCGGGTATTCCTGCTGGTAAAGTTGCAGCAGCTTTAGCAAGTCTTTAAAGTAATCGTCAGCGTGCATGACGTTGCCGTAAATAAAGCTAACTGGATTGTTGATTTCGTGAGCAACGCCAGCGACTAATTGCCCCAAACTTACCATTTTTTCATTTTGAACCATCATGCTTTGAGTTTTATGCACGTCCCGCAGGGCTTTGGCCAATTCTTGATTTTTAGCCCTCAATTGACTTTCGGAAAGTCGCACCGCTTCTTCTGCGTGTTTGCGATCGGTTATATCTTTGCGAATTGCTACATATTGATGGGGTTCTCCCCGAGAATTTAAGAAAGGTACAATCGTAGTATCCAACCAGAATAAGGTGCCGTCTTTAGCTTGATTTTTCATTTCTCCCCGCCAAACATTTCCCTGGCGGATTGTTGACCAAAGCTGCTTGAAAAAATCGGCTGGGTGATAGCCACAATTGACAAGCCTGTGAGTGTTGCCGAGCAGTTCTTCCCGAGAATATTTAAAGAGTTCACAAAATTGGTCGTTGACATAGGTAATGGCGCCGAATTCGTCGGTAGTCGAGACAATCGCCGATTGATCTAAGGCAAATTTTTCAAATTCTAATTCTTGGAGAGTTTGGCGCAATTCTGCTTCGGCTTGTTTGCGATCGCTAATATCGGTAATCATCCGCAACACCCCGGAAAATTCGTCATCAGCATCGAACATCGGCGTCGCCGACACGATCGCCCACAAATGAGAGCCATCTTTGCGAGTAAACTGAAAATCGTGGCGTTCGCGAATGCCTTGCCGCCTGCGCTGCACGTAACTTTCTGCTATTTTCCTAGAGTCGCAGTCTATAAATTCAAATAGCGATCGCCCCAGCATTTCCTCCACAGTATACCCCAGCATTTCGGCCATCCGACCGTTGGCAAAAGTCGTGATACTTTCGGCGTCAAACATCCAAACGCCCTCGGAAGCAGTCTCGACGATGCAGCGGTAATAACTCTCGCTTGAACTGACTGTTGCCTCTGCTTGCTTGCGATCGGTAATATCCGTTTCCACCGCAATATAACCTTCAAGTTTTCCATTTTCTTGATAAATAGGAGCGATCGAAAGCGCCACCCAATAACCCTTTCCATCCTTCCTGTAATTGTAAATTTCCTGATTGAACGGCTCGCCGGCCTCCAAAGCCGATCGCAATTGAGCAATAGTTACCGGATCTGTTTGAGGGCCTTGCAGCACATCACCCGGTTTTTTCCCCTGCATTTCTGCCAGCCCGTAACCGCTAATCCGAGTAAATCCTTCATTCACCCATTCAATGCAGCCTTGAGCATCCGTAATCATCACACCATTTTGCGTTTTTTGAGCCACGATCGCCAACCGCAACAATTCTGTTTCAGTTTTTTTGCTCTCGGTAATATCTTGAGCAATACCCAGAATGTACTTAGGCGCGCCATAATCATCAAACAAAGGAACTTTTTTTGTGTGCAAAATCCGCTTTCCCCGGCGCGGAAGTTGGATAGTTTCTTCTGGTAAATCGATGCCTTTGCCCGTGGCAAATACTTCTAAATCTTGTGCTTGCAAGTAATTAGCCTGCTCTGCTTCCAACAAATCAGCAGCATTGTTTCCCAACACTTCATCGCTGGAATAGCCAAACAATTCTTCGCTGGCAGCATTCCAATAAATAAATCTTTGTTCCACAGCATCTTTAATAAACACGCTAACTGGGAGATTTTGCAGTACCGCATTCAGAAAATGTTGAGTATTTCGCAAGTTTTCCTCAGCCCGCTTTCGTTCAGTAATATCCAAAATCACTCCGTCGAGATAGACAACCCGACACAGAGAATTTGCGATCGGCGCAACCGGCGAAACCACAGCCGACAAAAAGCCCTCAATTTCCCCTTGTCCTTCTTGTATTCCTCTAGCCTCTTCCGCCTCACAGCAAACAGCTTTGCCTTTTTCGTAAACCCAGCTAATTTCGCCGTCAGCCCGGACAATCCGGTATTCAAGGATGTACGAAGTTCTGGTTGCGACACTTTTTTTGACAGTAGCATCCACATTTTTGCGGTCTTGAGGATGGATAATGCTGGCAAAAGAACGGATGCGATCGTTGATAAAATCAGAAGAGGGATAGCCTGATATTTCTTGAACAGCCTCGCTCAAAAACGCCATTGTCCGTGTTAATTCCCCGTCGTCCGTATACTCGCAGGTACAGCGGTAGACAGCACCGGGAATATTAGCTACTAAATTTTTATATCGTTCTTCGCTTTTTAACAAAGATGAGCCGTCTTCGTTATTGTGATCGCCGTTCTTAAATTTAGAAGAATTGGAAGAAGTTTGCATGGTTTTTTTTTTCACTTGTGAGTGCGGGGGCAAGTGGTAGAGTAGATGACCCTATAAAAAGTGAATTTAATGTGCGAAATAATTCGATATAAACTAATATAGTACAAAATTAGTTCTGCGAACCTTCAGAAAATTTGAGGGCGGGTAATAGGTAAAGCTAATCAAGGCTATAGATATAGAAAACAGTTCGGAAAGGCATTGTGTAACGGATTTAATGGATTTAACTCACGCCCACAGCACCATTCTCGCTTAACAGGCCCGACGGCCTGTTCCACAACAAGTGCATTTTCTTATGGCGAGTAGGGGTTGGGCCGAAGAGTCCGCCCATAAAAAGCTTATTGAGAATGGTGCTCTAGGTGTGAGTTTAACGGATTCAAGAGATGGAGGTTGAGGTTCGAGGGAAAGATGGAAGATTTTCCCATTTTCCCATTTTCCCAGTCTCCCAGTCTTCCACTCCCCCCTTCCCCACTCCCTCACTCTCGTTAGAATAAGATAAGTTTCCTTGCTACCGTGAGCCCCTCAAACAAAACACCATGACTCAACAACAACCCCGGATTTGCATTCTCGGCGGAGGCTTCGGCGGACTCTACACAGCCCTGCGCTTGAGTCAGTTACCCTTCTCCAAAACCGAAAAACCCGAAATTGTCCTAGTTGACCGTCGCGATCGATTTTTGTTCGTTCCCCTGCTGTACGAACTCCTAACCGGCGAACTCCAAACCTGGGAAATTGCCCCGCCCTTTGCCGAAGTCTTGCAAAAAACAGGTGTGCGTTTTTGTCAAGGTACTGTCTCCGGCATCGATGTGGAGGAAAAGCGAGTGCAGTTGCACGACGGGCCAGAAATTCCGTGCGATCGCCTTGTGTTAGCTTTAGGCGGCGAAACCCCTCTAGATATGGTCAAAGGTGCCGTTGAATACGCTTACTCGTTTCGCACCCTCGACGACGCCTACCGCTTAGAAGAAAGACTGCGGTTTTTAGAAGCCAGCAACACCGACAAAATTCGGGTTGCGATCGTCGGTGCCGGTTATTCGGGAGTAGAATTAGCTTGTAAATTAGCCGATCGACTCGGAGACAAAGGTCGCGTGCGGTTAGTCGAACAAGCCGACATGATTCTGCGGACATCACCGGAGTTTAACCGCGAAGCCGCCAGCAAAGCTTTAGAAAAACGGAAAGTGTGGATCGACTTAGAAACAGAAGTAGAGGCGATCGAAGCGGACACAATATCCTTACTTTACAAAGGACAATTAGATGTTCTCCCCGTAGACATAGTATTGTGGACAGTAGGAACTCAAGTTAGTCAAGCAGTGCGATCGCTACCCCTCAAACAAAACCAGCGCGGTCAATTAATAGTCAATTCGCAAATGCAAATTATCGACCATCCAGATATATTTGCCTTGGGAGACTTAGCTGAATGTCACGATGCAACTAATCAAAAAGTCCCCGGAACAGCCCAAACAGCCTTCCAGCAAGCTGACTACACCGCATGGAACATTTGGGCCTCCCTCACCGGCCGCCCATTACTTCCTTTCCGCTATCAGCCGCTAGGAGAAATGATGACATTAGGAATTGACAACGCCACCCTAGCCGGCTTAGGAATTAAACTCGACGGACAACTAGCCCACATTGCTCGCCGCCTAGCCTATCTCTATCGGATGCCAACATTTGATCATCAGCTAAAAGTTGGTTTCAATTGGATTAGCAAGCCGATTCAGGATTTGCTTAAAAGTTAGTTAATTGTTGACTGTTAACTGTTAACCGTTAACTGTTGACCGTTGACGGTTGATTGTTGATCGTAGGACTTATGATGGCGTCCCATAAACCGGTTTTTCACGCAAATACTTCACTACTACACTACCCGCAGATTTGGTAAAGACCGAGTTTTTTCTTTAGTAGTGTAGATAATAAAATTTTAGCCACGATAAAAAATGCAAACTTCCACATCTCAACAGCCAAAAACCGAACTCCCGCCCCTAATTCAGCGGGAGATTCTGTTTGGAAATCCCGAAAAAACTAGCCCCCGACTTTCACCAGACGGCAAGTATCTCGCCTACATTGCACCAGATGAACACAACGTCTTGCAAGTGCGACTCCGTACCGTCGGTCAAGCAGACGATCGCCAACTGACAGCAGATAAAAAACGGGGCATCCGTATGTTTTACTGGACTTACAGCGGCGAAGAGCTAATTTATCTCCAAGATGCTGAGGGTGACGAAAACTGGCATTTATTCTCAGTCAATATCCAGTCAAATCTGGTTCGCGACTTGACACCATTTCAAGGCGTTCAAGCTCAGACGATCGCCTTTGACCGCAACTTCCCCAATGAAATATTAGTGGGAATGAACATCCGCGATCGCAGCAAACACGACGTTTACCGCATCAACCTCAAAAATGGTGCAGTTGAATTTGACACCGATAACCCAGGTAACATCGTCGGTTGGACTGCTGACGCCCAATTCCAAGTGCGGGCGGCCACAGCCACAACTGCCGACGGCGGCTCAGAATTGGTGTTTCGGGAAACTGCGGACAAGTCTTGGGAAAGCCTGCGAACCTGGGGGCCCGATGAGGAAGGCGGTGCCGTCATGTTCTCAGAAAACGGCAAAATTCTTTACATCACGGGAAATCATGATGCTAACGCCGAACGTTTGATCGCATTAGACTTAGAAACCAAACAAGAAACTGATCTCGCCTCTGACCCTGAATACGATGTCGGCGGCATTTTCGTACACCCCACTAAGCGAGAGATTCAGGCGGTTTCCTTCTACAAGGACAAGCAAGAGTGGCAGATTTTAGACCAAAGTATAGCAGAGGATTTTGAGGCGATCGGCAAATTCCGTCCCGGCGAATTCTCCATCACCAGCCGCAACCTCGCCGATACCACTTGGCTAGTCGCTTACATGACAGACGACGGCCCAGTTTACTACTATGTGTACGATCGCGCCTCCAAAACCTTCACCTTTCTGTTCAGCAACAAACCCAAACTCGAAGGGCTACCGCTATCATCAATGGAACCCATTTCTTACACCGCAAGAGATGGTTTAACCATTCACGGCTACCTGACACAACCGGTTGGCGTCTCAACACCCGTACCGACAGTCTTGCTTGTTCACGGTGGCCCCTGGGGACGCGATACCTGGGGTTACGATTCACAAGCCCAATGGCTGGCAAACCGAGGTTACGCCGTTTTGCAAATCAATTTTCGCGGTTCCACCGGCTACGGCAAAGCCTTTCTCAATGCCGGCAATCGCGAATGGGCCGCTAAGATGCACGACGACTTGCTAGATGGAGTTAATTGGCTGGTAGAAACAGGAATTGCCCAACAGGATAAAATTGCGATTATGGGCGGTTCTTACGGCGGTTATGCTGCCTTAGTCGGATTAACTTTTAGTCCCGATGTTTTTGCCTGCGCCGTCGATATTGTCGGACCAAGCAATTTGATTACACTGCTGCAAACTATTCCCCCTTACTGGGAACCGATCAAAGCAAATATGTATCATCGCGTCGGCAATTTGGAAACAGAACCAGAGTTTCTGAAATCGATCTCGCCCTTATTTTTTGTCGAGCGCATCCAGAAACCTTTGCTAATCGCCCAAGGTGCCAACGACCCGCGAGTGAAAGAATCAGAAAGCGAGCAAATTGTCAATGCCATGAAGCAAGCCGGCAAACCTGTAGAATACGTGCTTTATACAGACGAAGGACACGGATTTGCGCGGCCGGAAAATCGGCTGCACTTTTATGCGATCGCCGAAGAATTCCTAGCCAAATATTTAGGAGGCAGATTTGAACCTGCGGGCAACATTGCCAATCATTCCGGTGTGATAAATCCACCAACAACTAACAACAGTTGACTGTTGACTGTTGACTGTTGACAGACTAATAATTAATGACTCATAACAAATGACCGAAGTAATTTTTCTAGATGCCGCAGGTACACTGTTTGACGTGCGCGGCAGCGTCGGCGAAATTTACGGACAATTAGCCAATAGTTTTGGAGTAACAGTTAACAGTCAAGAGTTAAATGCAGCATTTTCCCAAAGCTTTGGTTCAGCAAGTCCGATGGCATTTCCAGGGATAGAATTAGCAAAAATTCCCCAGCTAGAATTTGAATGGTGGCAAGCAGTTGCCACTAAAGCTTTTCAAATAGCAGGCGTTTATCACCAATTTTCAGACTTTCCCAAATTCTTTGCCGAGCTGTACGCTCATTTTGCCACCGCCGAACCTTGGTTCGTCTATCCCGACGTATTCCCAGCATTAAATAAGTGGCAGCAACAAGGAATTGAACTAGCAGTCGTATCGAATTTCGATTCCAGAATTTATGCAGTATTAAAAGCACTCAATTTAGCTGACTATTTCAGATCAGTCACAATTTCTACCGAAGTGGGTGCAGCAAAACCCCAGTCTCAAATTTTTGCCGCAGCTTTGCAAAAGCACAACTGCATTGCCGAGAAAGCGTTGCATATTGGCGACAGCTTCAAGGCTGATTATTGTGGTGCTAAAAATGCGGGATTAAACGCAATTTGGTTGAATCGCCAACAGGAAAAAATAGATTCAGAAAAGTTGGATTTAACTGCTCACCAAAAAGTAGAAGAGTTTCCTAGTCTAGATTTTATATAAGTCAGTCCTGGACGTACTCCGGCAAAGAAACCGGGTTTTTTTTACCTAATCGGCGAGTTGCAACGCGTCTTTTCGTAAAAAAAACCGGTTTCGCATGAGTTCCCATGCGTCCAGGACTATAAATACAGCGTTTCCCGCTGTTAAGAGGTACAATAGCAACAGTTAGCTTTCCCAATTTCTTAAATGCTGAGGATTTATTAAATTGAGGGCAACTGCTATTATTCTCTCAATCATAGATGCGTTAGTTGGAGCGAACCTCCGCAAAAAAGATTTGAGTTGTGACCACCAGAGTTCAATAGGGTTAAAATCAGGAGAGTCAGGAGATAAACAAATAACACTCGCCCCTACAGATTCAATCGTTGGTACAATTGAAGCTAGTTTATGAGCGGGTAAATTATCCATCACTACTACTGCTCCTGCCCATAATTGAGGACACAAAAACTTCTCAATAAATACGGCAAATGCTGCTGCCTCCATTGAATCATCCATTGTCATTACTGCCAGCACTTTGTTGATACTAAATGCGCCAATGGCTGTAACTTTAGCCCCTCGATAAAATGGTTTTAATGAGGATAGTCTTGTCCTCGGTTGGGAACGGGCATGAGTTCTGGCGAAACGAGCGCAAAATCCCTGTTTCATCCAAAAATAGCAGGTTTTCTGGCTCGATATGTTTGATCGTTTCCCAATATTCTACTCTTAATTTTTGGACTCTTTCTGTTGCGACTTGGCTAATAAGCTGTTGTGCCTTTAAATAGGGTATCATAAAAAATGAGTTTAGTCAATCTCTACAAAAATGCCAGCTAAAAACC
>NZ_JAUBPS010000074.1:0-28223 GCF_036700865.1 Microcoleus sp. S13C4 | reverse complement strand
CGATCGTGTGTTCTCTGTTTGACCCTCATGAATGAGTGTCAGTAACATCATACCTCATATTTCTGAGAAAGGCTATAAATACCCAGAATTACCGCAAACATCCATATTCCCCAAATATATCCCGCCAGCAATTCTTGGCGCTTGGGTATGGATAAACTGAGCTTTTCGCGATCGACAAAAACAGACCACGCGATGGGAAAAACCAGCAACCAAACTTGACAAAAGACTGACAGTGTTTGTCCCCAGCTTCCAGGGGCAATATACAAGCCTGCTATTATACCAATACTAGCAGCAGGGACAAGTAGTGTTAAAGCCAATAGTGCGGTTTTGCGATCGCCCCTGTTCAGCATTTTTCACGCTTTATTGTTGTAAAATTGGATTGATATCAAAGGTAAAAGCTTAGCCACTGGCGACAGGCGATACCACTTTCAAAAAACAATGCAACTTTAGGCAATAGCCAAACCCGTATCCAGTCAGTTATTCCCAATTATTTAATCTAAAATATAAGATGGTAGGAGATTTGTGCCGCTTATAAAAGTGGCGCCAATTTGTGGCGACTAAAAATATGCAGTTACCCAAAATTGAAGACTCCGCCGTTAAAGAAGTTTTTGTGGGTACAAAGTCTTTATTCAAGCACAATTTGATAATCGGTTGGCATTGGGGACTCGAAATACCATAATATGATTAAATCCCTAATAGCTGTGTATTTTGGCTGAATGACGATCGCAATTGATTTTGGAACTAGCAACACCGTCGTCGCTCGCTGGAATCAAGTCCTCCAGCAGCCCGAAACTTTGAAATTACCGGGATTGTCGGCAATCTCGGCTCAAAATCCGCCCCTAATTCCCAGTTTACTCTACATTGAGGACGCTGCTCAAAGTAAAGTCTTACTCGGTCAGCAAGTCCGCGACCGAGGCCTTGATTTGAGTGGAGATTCTCGGTTTTTTCGCAATTTTAAGCGGGGAATTGGCACTTCTGTTCAGGGTTTTGTGCCGGAACTGGACGGGCAACTTATTACTTTTGAACAAGTAGGTGAGTGGTATTTGAGCCAAATTGTGAACTCAATTCGCGAACTGCCCTTGCCGATCGATTCTTTGATTTTTACTGTGCCGGTAGATAGTTTTGAAGCTTACCGCCATTGGTTGGGCAAAGTGTCTCAATCTCTGCAAGTAGAACAGGTGCGGATGTTGGACGAACCTACGGCGGCTGCTTTGGGTTACGGTTTAGCCGATCGCGAAATTCTGTTAGTCATTGATTTCGGCGGCGGCACTCTCGATCTTTCTGTAGTGCGTTTGGACCCTTCCTCCGACAAAAAGCCCCTCGGTTTTATTCTCAAGTGGGGCGAAAAGTTATTGGCGGAATCTTCATCACAAAAAACAAAAGTTGCGCGGGTTTTGGCTAAATCCGGACGAAATTTGGGCGGTTCTGATATTGATAATTGGCTGGTTGACTATTTTTTCAAAACAAAAGGGCTGGCAAAATCTCCGATCACAACGAGATTAGCAGAACGGTTAAAGATTCAGTTGTCTTTAGTGAATCAGGCGGTTGAGGTTTATTTTGATGACGAAAATTTTGAGAGTTACGAATTAGAATTAGACCGATCTCGCTTTGAATCTATCCTCGCCGAACATCAGTTTTTTGACAACCTCGACGAGTGCATGAATCAAGTATTGCAGCAAGGGCGGCGCCAAGGCTTAGAAATTGGCGACATCGATGCAGTTTTGCTAGTTGGGGGTACTGTCCAAATTCCCGCCGTCGGGCGTTGGGTGCAGCAATATTTCGAGCCGGCCCAAATTCGCTGCGACAAACCCTTTGAGGCGATCGCCCAAGGTGCTCTGCAACTGAGTCAAGGCATAGAAATCAAAGATTTTCTCTATCACAGTTACGGAATTCGCTACTGGAACCGCCGCGAAAATTGCCACAGTTGGCACAGTTTAATCAAATCCGGCCAGTCTTATCCGATGAGCGAACCGGTAGAATTAGTCTTGGGGGCTTCTTTAGAAAATCAGCCAAGTATAGAATTAATTATTGGTGAATTGGGAGCGGAAACTGGCGGCACGGAGATATATTTTGACGGCGACAGGCTAATTACTCGCCAACTCGCGGGCCAAACATCGGTACAGCCTTTAAATGATAAAGACGGAGCCCGCAGCATCGCTCAATTGACGCCGCCTGGGTATCCGGGGAGCGATCGCATAAAAGTTTTGTTCCGCGTTGACGAACAGCGCTTTTTGCGAATTACCGTGGAAGATTTGCTGACGAATCAAACTTTGTTAGAGGATAAACCAGTGGTGCAGCTAAGTTAGGAATAAGTTTTACAGGTAAGGTGCGCCGAAGCGCACCCTACTGATTGCGTTCAAAACAAATTTTTAAAAGCAGATGGACTACAAACTAGAAGTTCCACTCTCTCCGGAACTAGAAAAGTATCGCGACAGAATCGAAGCTACCATTAAACCTTACATCGAAATTCAAACCCAGAATAATAATGACGTTAATTGGTGGGAGAGTAAATTTGGGGGATTTCCTTATTTACCTAAAGGCTTTGAATATCCCAAAACTTGTGACGGTAAATATTTATTTTTGCTAGCGCAACTCAACTTTGATGAAATACCGCCTTTAGATGGTTTTCCCGATCGGGGCATCTTACAGTTCTATATAGCCGACGATGACCTGTATGGTTTAGATTTCGGCAATTACGCCAATGTAGATAATCCCGCAGTCGAACAAAAATTCAAAATAATATATTTTCCTCAGCCCGACTTCCAAGTTGAAAACATGATTACCAATTATGATTTTTTGCCGAAACCCGAAGCTTTTCCTGTTGATGGCTGTTGCAGCTTGCAATTTACTAAAAAATATGCGCCGATTAGTACCAGTGACTACCAATTTACCGAACTTTTAGGCTCGGAAATCGATGAGTTATTTATGAACCCTGAAATTGAGGATGAGTACCTAGAAATATCGCCTTCCTTTGATCATAAAATAGGTGGTTATCCTGATTTTGTACAAAATGACGTAAGAGAATATAGTAGTAACTGTGATCTGGTACAAAAATCAAAAATTCTTCTCTTCCAAATGAATACCGATTGCAATGAGACAGTAGATATCATGTGGGGAGACACTGGTGTAGGTAACTTTTTTATTGATGAATCAGCACTCAAACAATTAGATTTTAGTAAGGTTTTATACAATTGGGATTGTGGTTGAAAGCAGCCGTTAAGTAAGCAAACTTAAAAAAAGAGAATACCCAGAACCCCAACTTCTTTAAGAAGTCGGGGTTCTAATGCCCCATGCCCCATGCCCAATTCCCCATGCGCCATGCCCTAAATCTCAGATTTGTGCACCACCACTGGTGTCCCCACCGAGGCCCATTCAAATAGCCATTTAGCGTGATTTACAGCTACATTTGTGCAGCCGTGAGTAACGGGATTGCCAAACAAATTGTGCCAGTAAGCGCCGTGAATTGCATTGCCACCGTCGTAATACATTGTATAGGGAACGTCCGGCACGTCGTAGTCCGGCCCAGTCATTCTCGCAACGCGGTATTTGGTTTCAACGGCAAAGGTTCCCGTGCGGGTGGGAGTCGATGATTTACCGCTGGAAATAACCACCGCGTAAACAGGTATATTTCCTTCCCAAGCTATTAACCTTTGTCTTGACAAATCTATTTCAATCCAGCGCTGGCTGGATTGCTGCAACTGCATAATTTTATTAGCAATTATGTTGTGCTGTTCCCCGGCCAATGCGGTCATTGAACCGCCGCAGAATGCACCAAATGTTAGGGCGCACCCGGCACAGAAAGTTCCAGCGCGGCGGAAGTAAATTGAGTTGATAATGCTGTTCATTTCTCACACCTCGTACTATTTTAGATTTTAGATTTTAGATTTTAGATTGGCTTGTCCTATTGTAGATTTTAGATTTGAAATGTTGGATTGGTAAACTGGACTTAACAAGTTGTTAAGTTTTGGGCGAGATTCCGGGCAATTTGGACGATCGCCCGCCAATCGCGATTTTCCACTAAGTGTTTAGGAAATAAGTCTCCGGCTAAACCAACGGCGATCGCCCCAGCGTCTATAAATACTTTCGCATTTTCCAGCGTCACCCCGCCAGTGGGAATTAAAGGAATGTTTCCCAAGGGGCCTTGCAGGCTTTTCAGGTAAGCCGCGCCTCCCAAAGCCGATATCGGAAACACTTTAACGCAGGTAGCGCCTGCTTGCCACGCGGTTACAATTTCCGTAGGAGAAAAAGCACCGGGGACGATCGGCACTCCGGCGTCAACTGCTGTTTTAATCATCGCTACATCGGTGTGTGGAGTAAACAGAAATTGAGCGCCACAGTCTAGTGCTTGCTGCAACTGTTCTAAGTTTAATAAAGTGCCGGTGCCAATACTAAAAGTAGGAAATTCTGACCGGAGTTCCGCAATTAATTCAGCGGCTTTGTGGGTGTTCCAAGTAATTTCAATAAACTGGATTCCGCCTGCTGCTACCGCTGATGCCATCTGCCAAGCAAGTTCCTTTTCTGATGAACGGATGACTGCGATCGCCCGGTGTTTTTTTAGTTGTGTCAACCAAGATTGATGATTCATGCTAACTGATTTTGCCGCCAGATAATTCTATACAGTTCATATCGGAAGACCCAGCGGTTGAAACCGCGTCTATACAAACAAAACCCACCTCCGTGGGTTTCCGAGGGGGGGTTAAAATTGCGTTATTTTCTTTACACCACAGGCGAGTGGACTGCGTTTGACTCGCTAGCGAGAGTAAGTAAAGCCTCAGCATCGCTCGGTTGTGCCATCCATATTACCGCCATTTGCATAACCTCGCTCTACCCGTTGTAATGAGCAACAACTTTAGTCACTTCTCCGGTTGAACTGACTTCCATAAACTCACCTGCCTTCGTGCCTTTTTGGTTGATGTAGTAAAGGACAACACTGGAAACTCCCCACATCACATCAAGCAACTCAAACTTGAGGTCAGGATAAACTTCCAGCCCTTTTTTGAAGTAGTTTCGTAGCGCTTCTTTGCCTGTCACTGTCCCAGATGGTTCGTTTAGCAGTTGCGCTGCGACAGGCGATATCAGAATTACATCTTCTGCGTAATGGGACATGATTCGCTCGAGGTTATGAGTATTCCAAGCTTCTACCCAATCAAGTGCAAGTTCACGTGCTCTATCTTCAGTGACGATCATGGTTTGCTACTCCAATGCTTTTTTTGGCTGCTTCCTGTGTGCCCACAAAAAAATCGGGGCGATTCCAGACAATCCCAGAATCACCCCAATTATCGATTTCAAATTTTAGATTTAATCTAAAATCCCAAATCTAAATTGTAAAATCGATTAGGCGATCGTCGCCATTTTCACATCGCTATTAGCTAACAAATTTTGCAATTCATCCGCATCCACAGTTTCCTTTTCAACTAGCATATCTGCCAAAGCATTAAGGACATGGCGGTTGCCGACGAGTACATCTTTAGCGCGACGGTAAGCTTGCTCTACCAACAAACGCACTTCATCATCGATCGTCGCTGCGGTTTCTTCTGAGAAATCGCGTTCAGCCATGATATCGCGACCCATGAACATATTGCCTTGTTGGCGACCCAAAGCTACAGGGCCTAGCCGATCGCTCATTCCGAAGCGAGTCACCATTTGCCGCGCTACTCTTGCCACTTGCTGCAAGTCGTTTGACGCACCGGTTGTTACTTCTTCCTCGCCGAAGACAATCTCTTCAGCAATGCGGCCGCCCAAAGCTACCGCCATTTGATTTTGCAAATAAGACCGAGAATACAAGCCAGAATCCATCCGATCTTCGCTTGGTGTGAACCAAGTCAAACCGCCAGCGCGGCCGCGGGGGATAATGCTAATTTTCTGCACGGGGTCATAATCGGGCATGAGCGCGCCCACTAAAGCGTGACCGGCTTCGTGGTAAGCTACCAAAGTTTTGCGCTTTTCGCTCATCACGCGGTCTTTCTTTTCTGGGCCGGCGAGCACGCGGTCGATCGCATCGTTGACTTCATCCATTGAGACTTCGGTCAAGTTGCGGCGGGCGGCTAAAATGGCTGCTTCGTTGAGTAGGTTGGACAAATCCGCACCGGTGAAACCGGGTGTCCGGCGGGCGATTTTTTCCAAGTCCACGTCTTTCGACAAAGTTTTGCCGCGGGCGTGAACGTTGAGAATTTCTAGGCGACCTCCGAAGTCGGGGCGATCGACTACAACTTGGCGATCGAAGCGACCCGGACGCAGCAGCGCCGCATCGAGCACATCGGGGCGGTTGGTGGCAGCAATCAGAATGATGCCAGTATTGCCCTCAAAGCCGTCCATTTCTGTCAGCAACTGGTTCAGGGTTTGTTCCCGTTCGTCGTTACCACCGCCCAAACCAGCGCCCCGCTGGCGGCCTACGGCGTCAATTTCATCGATAAATACGATACAAGGAGCGTTAGATTTAGCTTGTTCAAACAAGTCGCGGACGCGGGAAGCACCGACCCCCACGAACATTTCCACAAATTCTGAACCGGAAATCGAGAAGAAGGGAACGCCTGCTTCTCCAGCCACTGCTTTTGCCAGCAGGGTTTTGCCAGTTCCGGGAGGGCCGACCAGCAGCACGCCTTTGGGGATTTTTGCTCCGACTGCGGTGAAGCGGTCTGCATTTTTCAGGAAGTCCACGACTTCTGCGAGCTCTAGCTTGGCTTGTTCGATGCCGGCCACGTCGCCAAAAGTCACCTGAGTTTGCGGCTCCATTTGGACTCTAGCTTTGGATTTGCCGAAGTTCATGGCTTGGTTGCCGGGCCCGTTTTGGGCGCGCCGCACCAGGAAAAACAGTCCGACCAAAAGCAGAATCGGGAAGAACAGACTGCTGAGGGCTTTTACCCAGAAGCCTTCGTCGCTTTGGGGCAGAACTGAAATATCTACGTTATTTTTGCTCAGGATGTTGATCAGTTCTGGGTCGTTAGGCAGGTTGACAATCACCTTGTTGCCGTCCTGGGCTGTGACCAGGGCTTTGCTGCGATCGGAACTGATATTTATTTTGTCTACTCTCTTGCCTTCGACTTCCTGAATGAATTGACTGTACTTCCAAACTTCGCGGCTTGGGGGCTGTTTGTCAAAAAAAGCCGTTGCTAAGGCAATGACTACAATAGCCAGCAGTGCGTACAGGCCAGCGTTTCTCCAGCGTTTATTCACCGAGGTCGATCCTCCTAATTTTTAGTCCCTGTGATCTGGGAATTTTTATTTATGTTCATCAATCTTAACGTAATTGTAACTTGTTTTTGTGTGGTGAGGAATCCCGGCCATGCTGTGGCGGTCTAAGGTGAGGTTGTGGAAACCGAACGGCCCTGGGCTTCGTCAGGAGATGCGGGTGCTGTCTTAAGGGTTACATTTCCGGCTACACTATAGAACAGAATTTGTCAATAGATTGTCCCTCGCTCGACTGAGAAATTAACTTGTTCGCAGTTGCACGCTCTTTGCACCACGCGGCATTGAAACGCAACTTCTGTTTTGACCGACAATTTGACGTATAAATTAAGATGCACCGATCGCAATTGACCGATCGCGAATAGCCCAAGGAAAACTCAAAATGTCAGATTCGCAAGATACTTTCATTTTCAACGGTCAACGGCTGGCCTACAACCGGCTCAAGCACAACAACTATCCCGCCTCGGAGAGAGCGGTAGAAATACCCATAGCCTGCAACTTTCTTGCCGGATTGAAGGATAAAAGCAGACTGCTGGAAGTGGGTAACGTGCTGCAATATTACCCCGAACTTATCCCGACAGATATTGCCGAAATTCAAGCTAGAAGAATTATCGACAAATACGAAACTGCTGTGGGAGTAGACAAAAGTGATTTAATGGATGCCGATCCCCAAGAGAAGTATAGCGGTATAATTTGCATCTCTACAGTAGAACACATAGGACAAGGATCTGACCCGAGTGAAGCTTACGGTGAAGAGCAGGAAAAATATGATTGGCAAGGCCCTTTAAAGGCGATCGCCAAAATCTACGATTTGCTGTCAGATAACGGTAGAGCGCTGATTACAGTACCCTTCGGTAAATTCCTCGAAAGGGGGTGGTATATCCAGTTTAGTCAAGATTACTTAAATCTCTTATTCGAGGGATACAATATTCCTAAAAATGCGGTCAGTGCCAGTTATTTAAAATTAGTTAAAGTTGACAAATCCCAGCCGCAGCCTTCAGTTTGGCAACAAGCAAATCCCGAAGAACTTGTTAGCGCACAATACAATGCCCCTTTTCCTTTTGCCAATGCGATCGCCGTCCTCGATATTACCAAAATTCCTGCTACTCGATCGGCATTGACTCAACCCGCAACCGCCGACAAACAGCCGCCAGTATTTAGTAGAGTAACAAGCAAGCTGTGCGTCAACAGAGACTTTCAGACAGATTACTATGAGCATTGGATAGACAAACTCCAAGCTTCCAAAACTATTCACCGCAAATATTGGGAGTGGGTTGTCATGTCTCAAGCTTTGAATGAAAGAGGATTTCTCAAAGCCGGAAAAAAAGGCATGGGTTTTGCTGTTGGTAACGAACCGCTACCGTCAGCATTCGCTTCTTTAGGGTGCGAAATTGTCGCCACCGACCAAAATTACGACATTCCAGAAGCCAAGGAACACTGGGCCACAACCGATCAACTTTGCCGCGGCAAACAAGCACTTAACGAAAAGCAAATCTGCCCGCCAGAAACCTTTGACAAACTTGTCAGCTTCCGCGAAGTTGACATGAACAATATCCCCGAGGAATTAAAGCAAGGTGAGTTCGATTTTATTTGGTCTTCCTGTGCCTTTGAGCATATAGGATCGATCGAACACGGACTCAGATTTGCCAAAGAATCTCTGAAATGCTTAAAGCCCGGCGGTATCGCAATTCATACAACAGAGTTCAACTGTTCATCAAATGAAGGAACCTTAAACACAGACAATTTAGTATTCTTCAGACACAGAGACATTCAGCGTTTAATCAGTGAACTAACAGCCGAGGGATATCGCGTAGAACCTCCAGATTACTGGATGGGCGACAGCAAATACGATTTGACGGCGATGAAAGATCTTAGCAATCAATGGGCACCGCACCTGAAAATACAATTGGGCGGTTACATTGCAACTTCCTTGCTTTTAATCATCCACAAACCGCAGGAAATATATGCAGAATCTTACCCGCCAGTCTATGCGTATGGCGAAAAACAGCAGGAGTTTATCAAGATTTTTTATGACATATCCGTACTGGGATACGGACACTACGATTCGCGTTCTCGAACGGGTGTTGCCCGAGTCATAGAGAATATCGCATCGGGTTTAATTGCCTCGAAACAGTTCGATTTATCTTTTTCTGCCACTCGTTCTTGGTACGCTGTGAATTCTTGCCTGGATTACTTGCAGACTCAGCCCAATTTTCGGGGGATACCTTTGGCTCACTCCAGCTTTTTCAGAAATTTTGAAAGCAAATTAATCGAGCTTTACAAGATGTTAGAAAACCGGGAAAAAATCTTCCCGGAACACAGCCAAGATCCCCAGTCAAAAGTGGTAACAGACAGCTTAAAAAAATACCTTTCAAATTCGATCGGCATTTCAAAGCAGCGCAGCCATTTAATCGACCAGGAGAGCTTGAGCGAAGCCGATATTTTCCACGCGACATTTTATCAGATTCCGCACCAAGCACGCGAGTGCAAAAAGCTCAAAAAATTTGCCACTGTTTACGATTTGATTCCTATCGTATTGTCGCAGTTCTTTATCGGTAAAAATGATGACGACTACCAGAGAATGCTTGAATCTTTAAACAGCTTAACCGCCGAGGATTACATTCTCTGCATATCTCAAGCCACCAAAAACGATTTGCTAAATCACGTCAAACTAAACCCGGAAAGAGTGTTTGTAACTCATCTAGCGGCAAATACCGCTTTATTTTACCGCTGCAATGATGCGGAAAATATGGCATCGGTCAAGCATAAATACGGCATTCCCGACGCACCGTATATCTTGGGTGTCAGCACATTAGAACCTCGAAAAAACCTCGAACACGTCATCCGCTGCTTCGCAAAAGTCGTGCAGCAACAAGGTATCAAAGACCTCAACTTAGTTTTAGTCGGCGCTAAAGGTTGGGAGTACGAAAAAATCTTTCAAGAAATTGCTAACTTCGGTCTCTCAAAAGACCGTATCATTATTACTGGCTATGTAGCCGATGAAGATTTAGCCGCCATCTACAGCGGTGCGATGGTTTTTATTTACCCGTCGCTGTATGAAGGTTTCGGTTTGCCGCCTTTAGAAGCAATGCAGTGCGGTATTCCTGTGATAACCTCGAATAATTCATCGTTTCCCGAAGTAGTCGGCGATGCGGGAATTATGCTCGATCCGACAGATGCTGACGGACTTTGCCACAGCATCATAAAACTGTACCGTACACCTGCTTTGCGGCAAGAAATGTCTTTAAAGTCGCTAGCACAAGCCAAAAAGTTTAGCTGGGAAAGGTGCACTCAGGAGACAATGGCTGCTTACAAAACAGCTTTGTCTGGTTGAGAAATCCCAGCAGGTTGACTGCGTAATTCCTGCCTGTCCTTCGCAAGTGTTGCGAAGAATCTCAAACCCTCTCAACACCGCCCTTGAGTGCGTAAGTCCTGTAAGTTTACGAAGCGAGTTAACCGAGTATGTCAATTGCATGGGAGAATCAAATTAAAGTTATTTACGATATCTCTGTCCTCGGACAGGGACACCTGCACAAGCGCGCTAGAACCGGCATTTTTAGAGTTGTTGAAAGTATTGCTGAGAATTTGGCAAACTCGAAAGAATGCGATTTGTTATTTTGTGTCAGTCAGTATTTGCATTTGTTGGATGCGAGTTTCGATTATCTGGAAACAAATCCAAAATTAGCGGGTATTCCCCTGCTGCATTCGAGCTTTGGTCGGGTTTTTTACAGGCAGTTACTCGATGTTTACAATATGCTGGGTCTTCAAATCCAAGCAAATGATGTGGGCAATGCTGTCGTGGAAAAAGCAGTTTTTGACCATTTGAAGAACAATTTACAAAATGCCGTTCAAATCATGGGCGGTTCCTTTGTTCCGGTAGACGCTAATAATTTAGAGTCAGCAGATATTTTTCACTCACCCTACGATGAAATCCCTGTTTCGGCAAAGCAAACAAGTAAAGCTCAGATTTTCTTGACTATCTATGACTTGATTCCTGTTTTGTACCCGCAGTTTCTGCTGAGCGAGCAAATCCCTTTACTTTACAAAAAAACCTTAGCAAGCATCTCTCAAAAGGATTGGGTGATTTGCATATCGCATTCAACTAAGAATGATCTTTGCAACTATCTAAAAATTGACGCTTCGAGAGTTTTCGTCACGCATCTCGCTGCGGAACCGACTGTATTCTACCCCTGCGGCGATGCGGAAAAACTTGCTTCGACTCGCCGCAAATACGGCATTCCAGATGCTCCTTATATTTTGAGTTTGGGTACATTGGAACCTCGAAAAAATCTCGACGGTGCAATCCGCAGTTTTGCTAAACTAATTGAGGAACAAAATATTAAAGATTTATATCTGGTGTTAGTGGGTACTCCGGGATGGAAATACGATAAAATTATGGCAGAAGTTTCTCAGCAAAAAATTCTAAAAGATCGGATAATTTTTACAGGATACGTCCCAGAATCGGATTTGGCAGCGCTTTACAGCAGTGCTTTAGCATTTGTCTATCCCTCGTTTTATGAAGGTTTTGGTTTGCCACCTCTGGAAGCGATGCAGTGCGGAGTACCGGTGATTACCTCAAATACATCTTCGCTTCCCGAAGTAGTTGGGGAAGCGGGAATTATGGTAGATCCAAAAGATACCGACGCGCTTTGTCATAGTATGCTGGAAATCTACAACAAATCATCGCTGCGAGAAAGTATGTCTTTAAAATCTTTGGCACAAGCTAAACTTTTTAGCTGGCAAAGGTGCACTCAAGAAACTATCGCTGCTTATCGAACTGCTTTATCGTAATTTTACAGGAAACTCACCAATCATGAAAATAGTTATTGACGGCATATTTTTTCAAAGCCAGCAAAAAAGCGGGATTGCTCGCGTTTGGCAGTCTTTGATGGAAGAATGGGTAAAAGACGGTTTTGCTGAGAATATAGTAATGCTGGATCGAGCCGGCACAGCACCGAAGATTGCCGGGATTCAATATCGCTCGATTCCGGTTTACGATTACAACAAAACCGATGCTGATAAACAAATGTTGCAGCAAATGTGCGATCTAGAAAATGCAGATTTATTTGTTTCTACCTATTATACAACCCCGATTTCGACGCGATCGGCATTTGTCGCCTACGATATGATACCCGAAGTTACGGGAGGCGACCTGAATAATCCCATGTGGCGAGAAAAACATCATGCTATCCGCCAAGCATCTTCCTACATCGCCATTTCCCAAAGCACGGCCCGCGACTTAGTAAAGTTTTTCCCCGAAATATCTCCCCAATCAATTACTGTCGCTCACTGCGGCATTCAAAAACATTTTTATCCTTCTAGTCTACCAGAAATAGAAGCATTTAAAAGTACACACCGGATTAATAAACCCTACTTTTTAATAGTGGGAGAACGTTTGGGATTCAACGGTTATAAAAATACGATCGCTTTTTTTCAAGCTTTATCGAGACTCAGCAGCAAGTCGGGATTTGATGTTGTTTGTACTAGCGGTCAACCTTCGCTAGAACCTAAATTACAACCGTACACTGCTGGTGTAAACGTGCACCTGCTGTATTTGGGCGACGCTGAATTAAGAGCGGCTTACTCGGGTGCGATCGCCCTCATATTTCCCTCGAAGTATGAAGGTTTCGGACTGCCAATATTGGAAGCAATGACTTGCGGTTGTCCCGTCGTCACTTGTCCCAACAGCTCGATTCCCGAAGTAGCAGGCGAAGCAGCATTTTATGTAGGTGAAAATGATGTTAATGCACTGGGAAATGCCCTGCTTGACGTGCAGAAACCGGATATTCGCAACTCGTTAATTGCTGCCGGACTGGGACAATTCCGCAAATTTTCTTGGTCAAAAATGGCAATAACAGTTAGTTCAGCGTTGATGCAAGCCTGCGGCAGCCAACAGCAAATCTCGGCCAAATCGCCGGAAGCTCCAATCTTATTGTCAGGCATTATCGCGCAATACCAGAAAAATTCCGCTGATTTATCTGCATTAGCAAATGTCCGCCAAGCTAGACAACAAATTGCAGCAATTTGGCTTAGCTTACCAGCCGAACAAGTTGCCAGTGCCTTGGCAGGCGATGTCGGCAAACAGCACCAAGCGCTGCTGGCCAGCGACATTAGATATGAACCGCTAACGGATACAGAAGAGACTTTTGTGAGCGAATTAGTCGCCAATGTGGCGAAAGGATTTAACGAGCCACAAGCCATCAATTACCTGCTTGCAGCCATGCTGTACCGACGAGCAGACCAATTGCCGCTCAAGTACGATCGCGCTACAGTGCCTAATTGGTTCGCTAACGAATATCTCAAATTCATGTTTACTTGTCCGAACGTATTTCAAACCCGAGGAGAAGCAGACAGTTACTATCAATTTATCCAAGGCTGGGCGGATTACCTCCATAGCAATATCTTCAAAAATCCCGATTCCCAACTTTGGCAAAATATAGGTTTATTTTTTTCGCAAGTTGCGAACTTTATCCCGCTGTACTTTACCACGGCAAACCTGCGCGATATTTACACCAAACGGGCTGAAATTATCGAGTTTTCGCTCAAAAATCGCGGCTGTTCAATTGATTGTATCTTCCCGGCGCGATCGCCAAATCGGACAAAAATCCGCCTCGGCATCATCAGCGACCATTTCGCGCCGCAAACCGAAACCTTCGCTACCATCCCGGTTTTCGAGCATTTAAACCGCAACCAGTTCGAGATTTACCTGTACGCGCTCAACACCAGCGGCCACCAATTAGAACAATATTGTCAAAGTCGCGCCGACAAACTGGTTGCACTCCCGAAAGACTTTGCATCGCAAGTCCAAACAATCCGCGCCGACGACTTAGATATCCTGTTTTTCGGTACGAATTTAACAGCTATTAACAAACCGCTGACTTCACTAGCAATTCACCGTCTAGCGCGGGTACAAACTACTTCTTTCTGTTCCCCGACAACCACCGGAATCCGGCACATGGATTACTACATCGCAGGCCAATTTACCGCGCCGGATGCTAGTTATCAAGAACAATATCGCGAACAGTTGGCTGTTCTCGAAGGCAGCGGTTTTTGTTTCACATACGCAACAGAATCGGAAGTTGCTACAGTTAAACCTACCCGCCAAAGTCTGGGAATTTCAGACAATACAACAGTTTTTATCTCCGGCGCCAACTTCTACAAAATTCTGCCGGAGTTGAGGGAGAGTTGGGTAAAAATTCTAGCTGCTGTACCCGATTCAATCTTGATTTTATATCCCTTCGGGCCGGCTTGGACTCGCACCTATCCAGCGACACCTTTTGTCAACAATCTGAACGCTGTATGCGCTAAATACGGCGTGAATAACAACCGCTTGCGGTTCGTAAAACAACTGCCTAGTCGCGCGGATGTGAAAGAATTTTTGCAGCTAGCAGATGTTTATCTCGATTCCTATCCTTATGCTGGGGCAACATCGTTAATCGATCCTTTGCAAGTAGGATTGCCGGCGGTGGTTGTGGAAGGAAATGCTTTGCGGTTCCGCCAAGGTTCGGCGATGCTGCGGGAACTGCAAATGTCGGATTTAATTGCGTATGACGAAGCATCTTACATTCAGCTAGCCGTTAGCCTCGGCACTAACCCGCAATTGCGACAGCAAAAACGGCAGGAAATTCAGCAAAAAATGCAAGGCAATCCGCGCTGTTTTGATAGTGTTGCATACTCTGGGGCGATCGGCAAATTATTCCAAGAACTCTTTGGCGAATGGCAAACCAGCCACCTGGAAGCATCCCGCAGCTTACAGGATAGCATTCCAAAGCAGCCAGATTTGAGCGAGATCCTCTGGAACACCGTCAACCTTTACCAGAGAAATTCCTCAAACATCTCAGCAATATCCGAACTGCGTCAAATCCGCAAACAAATCGCTGATTTTTGGCTGAACCTTCCTGCCGAAAACCTCGAAACCGCCTACAGAAGCGCTTCAGGTAACAGCTATCAAATCCTGCTCAAGAGCGGTTTCCAACGTCAACCGATGATCGAAAGCGAACAAATATTTTTGCAGCAATTAACCCAGATTAGCAAAGGATTAGTCCATCCCAAAGCTGTCAACGCCTTGCTCGCGGCGATGCTGTATTTCCCACCGGAAACTATGCGAATTCCCGACGCTCGCAACCGTTTGCCGCACTGGTTAATTGGGGATTACGAACAAGTTTTTGAGACTGAAGCCGCCATCAAGTCTGATTCAAGTTCTGACTTGCTAGCTCAATACATTCAATCCCCGCAATTTGCGAATCAACTGTTAGGATGCGTCAATCTTTACCGCATCGATTCCTCTGACGAATCGATAGTTTTGGAACTTCGCCAAATCAGAAAACAAATGGCTGATTTTTGGCTGAGTGTTCCTTCAGAAAAACTCGAAAACTTTTACCGAGGAGAGGTTCGCAAGGGATATCAAGCAATTCTTAGCTGCAGCTTGCAAGCAGAAGCAATGACGGAAGCCGAACAAAAATTTTTGCAGCAATTGACCGACATTAGTAAAGGGTTGGTGCAGCCTCAAGCTATCAATGCTCTGCTGGGGGCAATGCTGTATTTTGTTCCGGGAAAAATGCGGGTTCCCGATGCTCGCACCCGCTTGCCCCAGTGGTTGCTTGAAGATTACGAAAAGGTGTTTGAAAGCGCATTTGCGGCAACAGAACCAACACTTGTCAAACAAGATTATCTGCCGCAGTTTCTCAATCAATTAACTGCTGCCCTCAATCTCTATGAAATAGACCCGACGGCTGAATTGGTAATAGCAGATTTGCGGCATATTCGCAAGCAAATTGCAGATTTGTGGCTGAGCGTTTCCGGCGAACAAGTAGAAGTTTTGTACCGGAGCGATTTTGGCAAGGGTTACAAAGCAATGCTGGGCAGCGGGTTTATTAACGAGCCGCTGAATGAGAGCGATCGCGAGTTTTTCAACTCGTTGGTTGTTGAGTTAAGTAAAGGGTTTGGAACGCCTAAAGCTGTGAATAATTTGTTGGCGGGGATGCTGTATTGTCGCCCTGGACAGTTGCGGGTTCAGGATGCGAAGACTTGTTTGCCTGCGTGGTTGTTCGAGGATTACGAGCAGTTTGTTGGGGGTGCGGTTAAAGTGGCTGTTGGGTGATGAAAGGCGCAGGTTTTGAGATTTGGGATTAGTTGCTAATCTCAAATCTCAGGATGGAAACGAATCGTGAAGACGCTTATGACACGAAGGAAGAGAATAGAAGGGAAGAGAGAGATTTGAGAAATCATTGTCCCTAGCCGTAGTAATTTAATTTAACACGAGTTCTGGCTGTTGAGTCTCAAACAAAGGGCGAGTTACCTGACGCACTAGCACTGTTTCTAAACTGCCTTCTACTACATTTTCTGCTTCTATTTCTAACTCGCCCCACAATAGCCGATCGCCTTGATTGGGCATTTTACCTAAATTGTGGATCACGAATCCGGCGATTGTTTGGTAAGCTTGGTTTGTCGGCAGGTTTAACCCGAGTTTTTCGTTAACTGCGGTCACTTCCCAATTGCCCGAAATTAGTGCCGAATGAGCATCTTTTTGAACGATCGTTGCTTCGGAAGGTAACAGCAGGGGTTGAGACTCTTGACTGGTAATCCAACCAGTCAGCAGCCGCACCGTACCGTTGAGAATTGCTAGCAGCGGCCACAGTAATTTGGAGCAGAGTTCGAGGGCCGGCATCAACAGCAAAGCTGTGCGTTCTGGGGCGTGGTTTGCTAATACTTTGGGGATTAGTTCTCCTAAGACTATCTCGACGTAAGTTACTAAGATGAATGCTGCGGGAACTGCGATCGAATGAGCAGTCAGCACGGCCGGGAAATGACCGATCGGCAATTTGTCGATCCACGGTTCGATCCAGTGTACAGTCGCTCCCTCACCCAACCAACCTAACAGCAAACTCCCTGCTGTTGTGCCAGTTTGAGTCACAGACAGGTAATGCGGTATGTTGTTTTGAGCTTGGTGGACGAGTTCGGCGGTTTTAGCAGTTGGGCGATCGTCCAAGTGGGCAAGTTGGCGGATTTGATGGCGATCGGCTGATACTAATGCTAGTTCTGACGCCACAAAAAACGCGATTAAAAGGGTTAAGCCCAGCAACATTGCTAATCTCAGCATTGTTTGAGCGACTTCTATTTCCAGGCAAGTAAGGTTGTTCAAGATAGATATCTAATATGATAGATGTTTTAGGTTAATTCTTTTATTTTAGCTTGCGCTTCAGATAGGTTGAACGCCCGACATTTCGGATATCCTCACTACCCTTCCTTATTCGTAGGTGCGCCGAGGCGCACCTTACCCGTAGAACTTGTGAACTCTTTCTCTTCTCTTCCTTGGTGCCCTTGGCGTCTTCGCGGTTCGTTTTACCTGAGATATTGCACCATTCTCAATTACTTGTTTAGGAACAGGCATCTTGCCTGTTCTTGACAATGATGCAAGATGGGAGTAAAAAAATCCAATTCACAACACCGGAACTCATTGCTGTATCAACTCTCCCTTACTCCCCGGAGCGAGTTAATTTCCGTAAAAGTCTGTACCGGATCGGACTTCAACCCGCCTTGAATGTAATTCAACTTCACTTCTTCTAACAAATCCGACAGCAGCGACTGCAATTCCCCGAGAGTTTTCTCATCTTGCAATTCCCGCCGCAAACTTTGATTAAATTCTTGGCTGAAATTATCTAGAATTTTTCGACCTTTATCGTCTTCGTAAGTAGTAGATACCACATCCACAGCAGTTTGAGCCAAATAATTTGCTAGCTGTTCGGTCATCTCCGTCGGCAAAATGTTAATTGGAGAGAAAGTTTGGACGATTTGATAAAAATCCGACTGTTTGATTGTTGTTTCCAAATTGTGGTGCAGCAATTCTTCCAAATCCGGTTGCACCTGCGGCAAAACTTTGTAAATTGTCAGATCCAAAATCCGCTTGGTAATTTGTTCGATCGTATTTTCCTGATTGACGTGAAGGTACGGCTGCTGCGCCAGCAACATCTGCGCCGCGTCGCCCTGTTTGATCGAACTTTTAGCTTGATTGATAAACCGCACCATCATGTATTCCGACATCGTATTGGCTAAATAAGCCACCGGTTCGTAGGTAACTTGAGCAACTGCGCGATCGAGATTCAGCAAACCCGACTTGTGCAGCCGCACCAATACCGGCAGAATGCGGCACCCCTGCCAAATCGGGATCACCATAAACACCTCGTACCAGCGCCTCAGCACAAAATCAAACCAAGTTACCCCCGGTTTGCGGCGGGTGTGGAACAGACTTTTAATCAAAAATTCCGCCCCAAAAAAACCGATAAAAAAGGTATCAATTCGCCAAAACTGGTCAGGGCTTTTCAAATATTCGGGATTTGGCAAACTTGAATCAATGCCTTTAATCGGGTCATAAATTTTAACTAAACCCGGAAAAAAGCTCTGATAAACAGGTCGCAACTGAAGGTAACTGAAATGAAAAAGCACTAGCAAGAAATTGACCACCGCTACTAATGCGCTCAGTTTGGCCCAAGAAATTGCTTTTTTGGACGATTTTACATCGGTGCTGTTAACAGTTGTGTGGGAATTTGACATAAAAGTAATTTTCCGAATTTGCTAATCGATAAATCTATCTTGTGGCCGAGGCTAAAAAACTCTTAACCTACTAGAATCCCTTGGACGATAAGTATAAGGAAACCAAATGTCGTGAACTTAAAAACAGTCATATCGCTGCTCAAACAAACTTTTACTGAATGGCAAGAAGATAAAGCGCCAACCTTAGCCGCCGCCCTAGCCTATTACACAGTCTTCTCCCTCGCCCCGCTGCTAATTATCGTAATTGCGATCGTCGGTTTAGTCTTTGGTGCAGACGCAGCCCAAGGTCAAATCGTCGCCCAACTCCAAAGTTTAATCGGTAAAGATGGCGCCCAAACTGTCCAAGAACTGATTCTCAAAGCCTCCGAACCCAAGTCGGGAATGATTGCTACTTTAGTCGGCATCGCTACACTTTTGTGGGGCGCTTCCAACGTGTTTACTAATCTCAAAGAAGCCCTCAATACTATTTGGAATGTTTCACCGCCTCCCGGACGAGGCATCTGGGGATTCCTGCAAGACCGCGTATTGTCTTTTGCAATGATTTTAGGTATAGGCTTTTTACTGCTAGTATCTTTAGTCCTTAGCGCCGTTTTAGCTGCCGTCAGCTATTGGTTGAACGGCTGGCTGCAATTACCAGTGGGTATTTGGCAGATTGTGGACTTTGCTATCTCCTTTGGCGTAGTTACGCTGCTTTTTGCCTTAATTTACAAACTTTTGCCCGATGTCCATCTTGCGTGGAATGATGTTTGGATAGGCGCCGCCATCACCTCAATGCTGTTTACGATCGGCAAATCCCTAATTGGAGTTTACCTCGGAGGTAGCGGTATTGCCTCTACCTACGGTGCTGCTGGATCGTTCGTGATTATCCTGCTGTGGATTAATTATTCCGCTCAAATTCTCTTCTTAGGTGCCGAGTTTACCCAAGTTTGGGCTAACCGATACGGCTCCAGAATGCGAGATTCGCGAAACAATCTCCTCAACAGCGAAAATGGGGAATCCTCGGCACGCAAACCTCGCAAGAACTCTTAACATTAGACAAACGGGAAATTTGAGGTTAAACTCGCACTCCGAGTTTGATAGAAGAAGCAAAAAGGAAGAGGGAAAAAGACAGAAGGTGCAAGGCGGAACGAAAGAAAAATTTTGAATGCAATAACTTTGCTTTTTTTTCCCTTGCCCTGTAATATTCGGTCTTCGAGACGGCAGAATTCTGCTTTCTCCAAATCCCTACCTATTTATTCAGAGGGATCAAATCATACCTTCTGCTGACCTCGCATCTCTAGCAGCAAGCTGAAAGCAGGCTCGAGTTAGAGATGGCTAGGAGGTGCGAGTTTTACACCGGCCAGAATCCGGAAAATTCCCTTCACCCTCATTCATTTCTATTTAGATTATCTAGAGTTTTAGCTGCTGCACGTCTCTGTCAGCAGAAGGAAGTCGTCTGTCAATTTTTACCTGCAACTTATCCCTGAAGGATGATTTATCGATCCCGCATTTTCACTTTAATACAAATTACCTAGAAGATTCCAGTCCCAGCGGATCAGCCAAAATAGCACTTTCAATCTTCTCCTAAAAATTTTAAAAATTTTGGTAATAAAGCATGATTTCATCAACTAAAAAACGCATCGCTCTCATCTCCGTACACGGTGATCCCGCTGTGGAAATTGGCAAAGAAGAAGCGGGAAGACCAAATGTTTACGTGCGTCAAGTAGGAGAATCTCTGGCGAAACAGGGGTGGCAAGTTGATATGTTCACCCGCTCATCCGATCGCCAACAAGCAAGAATTGTACAGCACAGTCCCAATTGCCGGACAATTCGGCTAGTAGCAGGGTCGCAAGAATTTATTTCCGGGGACGAAATTTCTGGATATTTACCAATCTTTGTTCAAGAATTTCTGAAATTTCAGTTAGAGTCAGGCTTTCAATATCCGTTAGTTCACACCAATTACTGGCTGTCTTCTTGGGTGGGAATGGAGTTGAAAAAATCGCAATCTCTGCTGCAAGTTCACACTTACCATTCTTTGGCAGCAATTAAATACAAGTCGGTTTCGACAATTCCGATGATTGCCAAAACCAGGCTGCAAGTAGAAAAAACACTTCTGGAAACAGCCGATCGCGTGGTGGCTACCAGCCCCCAAGAAAAAGAAAACATGAGGTCTCTGGTTTCCTCAAAAGGCAACATTGACATTATTCCCTGCGGTACCGACATTGAACGGTTCGGCTCGATCGCCCGATCGACCGCCCGCCGCCACTTGGGCATAGCCCCCGAAACCAAAGTCGTGTTGTACGTAGGTCGTTTCGACCCCCGCCAGGGCATCGAAACCTTAGTCCGCGCCGTCAGTCTGTCGGCGACGCCCAAAGCCGATTTAAAACTCATAATTGGTGGCGGTTGGCGTGCGGGGGAAAGCGACGGTAAAGAGCGCGCTCGGATCGGCAGCATCGTTGAAGAACTCGGCATGAGCGACATTACCAGTTTTCCCGGCGCCTTGAGCATAGACATTCTCCCCGCCTACTACGCCGCGGCCGATGTGTGCGTCATTCCCAGCCACTACGAACCCTTCGGTTTAGTCGCCATTGAAGCGATGGCCTGCGGCACGCCCGTAATCGCCTCCGACGTGGGAGGGCTCAAATATACTGTAGTTCCCCAAGAAACAGGTTTGCTTGCGCCGCCGAAAAATGAAGCAGCCTTTGCCGATGCGATCGATCGCTTGTTACTTAACTCAGTATGGCGCCAGCAACTCGGACACACAGGCCGCCAGCGCGTCGAAACCTATTTCAGTTGGGACGGTATCGCCTCCCAACTGGGTCAACTTTACACTCAACTGCTCGAACAATCGGCCATTCAACTTGACCCGGTGAGCGCTTAGTAGTATCACTTAGTATAGTTGAAGCCAGTTTCCCTTGATCCCTGTTTCACTCATCCGTTCTAACTGGGAACCTTCAACTAGAAGTGATATCAGGAGGTACTCTTGTACGCGCCAGAACATCTGGGAAGCCATCTGCAACCCATTTCAGACATCGAGCTAATTCGCCTGTGGGTGGAGCGCAAATCCCCCCGCAGCAAGCGCTTTAGCTGGCAGGCGGCCAACCGTTTTCGGCTGTTTGTAGAAAAACCGCTGGCAGAAGTGACTCTGACTGATGTCGAGACTTTCGCTGCAGCCATGAGAGCTCGCAAACTTGCACCCGGTTTCTACAAGCAAACCTTGCTAGCGCTGAAATCGCTGTTCGCCTTCGGCCAGCAAACGGGAATATTGCCCGCAGCCGTCCCTCTGCACGGGTGGCCGGTGTGGCAGCGCAGGCAACTGTCCAAACGCCTCCGTTTTAAACTTTCGTGCACTTTATTAATCTGTTTGTGCTTTTTCTTAGGTCGAATGACGCCGAGACTGTGGGGACAATCAGTCTGGGCAGAAAGCTCACCCACCCCGAAACGCTTGCCGGAAGTTGCGGATCTCGACTCACCAGACAAAGGAGAGGATAACATGGAGCGCGATCGGGAATCGGAAACTGCAACCCTCTATTCACCAGAGCCCATAAAGGATAGCAGACTCGATAGCATCGGCCCGGAACGTCGAGTCAAAGCCTTTCTCGACACGATTGCCACCGCCGAAGGAACCGCTAGCCCCGACGGCTACCGCACCCAGTACACCGGCACGAAATTTGTCAGCTTTCAAGATCATCCCAGGGAAATGAGGTGCGGCCGCCGCTATGGCCAAAAACTCTGTTCCGACGCAGCCGGGCGATATCAGTTTCTCAGCACCACTTGGGACAGATTTGCCAAAAAATTTAGCATCAGCGATTTCAGCCCCCAAAATCAAGATTTTGTAGCTGTAGAGTTAATCCGAGAAAAAGGTGCATTAGAAGATATAGAAGCGGGTCGATTGGAGTCAGCAGTCAGAAAACTCGCTTACATCTGGCCTTCTTTTCGGCGTTATGGCGGTTCTGTAGAATCGTCGATGCCCAAACTCGAAGCAATGTACCTGCAAAATTTGGGGATTTACCGACAAGGATTAGTTGTTAGCAATTAGTGAATAGTCCCAGGACGAGTTTAGATTGGGGTTTGGCAATTTTGGATTAAATTTTGACATCCAAAATTGAAAATGAGGGAGTTATGGGTAATGTCGATTCTTCGGAAATTTAAAAATTAGGCTAATTTTCCATCTTCCATGTGAACTATGCGATCGGCAATATCTAAAATTCGGTTATCGTGGGTTACTAACAGAATTGTACAGCCTTGCTCTTTGGCTAATTCCTGGATCAAATTCACCACTTCGCGACCGGATTTGCTGTCCAGGGCGGCTGTTGGTTCGTCAGCTAGAACAATTTGCGGTTGACTGACCAAAGCGCGGGCGATCGCAACTCTTTGTTTTTGCCCTCCTGACAAGTCATCTGGATAATAGTTAATCCGCTGTTCCAGCCCTACTAACTCTAGCATTTTTGCAGAGCGATCGCGCATTTGAGAACGCGACAAATTCCCGTGAACTTCCAAACCCATTTGCACGTTTTGCAGCGCCGTCAAACTGCGGTGTAAATTGTGCGCCTGAAAAATATAGCCTATTTTGCGCCGCGCCTTTACCAATTGGTCTGAACTCGCTTTGCACATTTCTTGACCCAGAATTTTGAGACTTCCCGATTGACCGGATCTCAGTCCGCCAATTAAAGTTAAAAGCGTGGTTTTTCCAGAACCGGAAGGCCCCGTCATCAGCACAATTTCACCTGCTTTAATTTCGAGATTAATGTCAAAAAGTACCTGTTTTCGCAGTTGACCTTGACCGAAGTAGTGGTCGAGTTGGTGCGCGGAAATTATAGGCTCATAAATCGGTAATTTGTTAGTTGTCGTGCTGATATTAGTGGATTTCATAAGTTAAAAGTGAGGTTGGTAGTGAGGACTAAAGTCCTCAATCAACATTGATCTGCGTATATCCGCTACCATCTGCGGTAAAAATTTCCAACTATGCCATCTGCGGTAAAAATTCCAACGTAACTAACTGAGCAATTTCTTCCGTTGGAAAACCTAAAGCCATTGGTTTTTGCGTTGCGGGAATTATTTGCACGTCATAGAGTAATGATTTGGTTATTTTTATCTACTGCGATATCGTGAATGTCGATATCTCCTGTAGTATAGCCGATTCTTGGAATATATAGGCGATCGTAACCTGGATGTTCCCCACCCGCAGCTAGCACATTGTCTAGCCAAAGTTGATATTTTGAGCTTAAATAGAGGCGTTCGTACAGTAAAGCCCCATTGTGCGATCGAAGATTCGCCAAAAAACCTAGATTCTGTTGGTTTCTGGCTGAGCATCTATGTTTTGATCGCATTGAGAAAATCCGAGAATTAATCACCTCACCCAGCCGCCAACCGCTCTCTTTCCCTCCGGTGCGATCGTCATTGTCGAACACCAATGGATTAATATTTACAAAATCTTTTAAGATAATTGAAATTTCATTAATTTAAGTAAACAAATCACTATTGATTTTGTAGTAAATGCTTTAATAGCAGTATAGTATAATTACTTACTGAGTCGGCAAAAGTTGTGATTGATTAGATGAAATTATCATCCGGTAAGCAAAAACTTTTGCCGTGAATGAGTTAGAAATTACGCACTAACCCGAGATTTCGTTGTTCTCGGCTTTTGGTATCACCAAAAGCCTCATCTATTGTTGGTAATTGCGCTGAATGCCTAAGTCCTAGAATTAATAAAAACCAATAAGGTGATTACCATGAACAAGGAAATCATTTTCGTTGACTCCTCTGTACAAGATTATCAAAGCCTGATTCAAAATGTCAATTCCGCTCAAATTGTCCTTTTACATGAAAATTCGAGCGCGATCGCACAAATTACTCAAGCCTTGGCAGATCAAAAAGATGTAGAAGCCGTACACATCCTTTCCCACGGTAGCGAAGGTAGTTTAAAACTTGGTTCTGACATACTCGACTCTAACAACCTAGAAAATTTCAGCAGTCAGATAAAACAGTGGGGAAATGCCCTAACTGAAAACGGCGATATCCTATTATATGGATGCGATGTAGCCGCGGGAGAAACTGGCCTCAATTTTGTCAAGCATCTCAGCGAAATAACAGGCGCAGATGTAGCCGCTTCTAATAACATAACAGGTTCTGCGGCCTTTGGCGGCGACGGGGAGTTAGAAGTGAAAGTTGGGGAAATTGAAACCCAACCCCTGAATTTTGCCAATTATCACTACACTTTAGCCGGACTCACTGGCACCGCAGATAGCAAAAGCATCAATTTTAGTGCTACCCATACTTCCACCGCGATCGATGTTTTAGCGAACGACACGGGAACCGGCAGACTCAGTGTTGATAGTATTGTCACCGGCCCTAGCCACGGCACCGCGATTATTAATGATTCGATCTATGTCGCTGGCGGCTACCGTATCCGCGACCTGCCTCTCACCGGCCTTATCAAGTTAAACTCCGACGGGGCTGTTGATACTACCTTTAACCCCAATGCGTATACGTATAGTGAGGCCAATGCGATCGCTCTCGATAGCAGTGGCAACCTCATAGTCGGTAGTCGCGGATACATTGCGAAGTTAAACCCGACGACTGGGGTTGCTGATACTACCTTTAACCCAAATCCGAATGGTTATCGTGTCTCTGCGATCCCCATTGATAGCAGTGGCAACCTCATAGTTGGTGGCAACTTCACCAGCATCGGCGGTCAAACTCGCAACAACATTGCGAAGTTAAACCCGACGACTGGGGCTGCTGATACTACCTTTAACCCGAATGCGAACCAAAATACGCCAGCTCCGGGGACACCTTATGATAGCTATGGGAATCATGTCTCTGCGATCGCCATTGATAGCAGTGGCAACCTCATAGTCGGTGGCGACTTCAACACCATCGGCGACCAAACTCGCAATTACATTGCGAAGTTAAACCCGACGACTGGGGCTGCTGATACTACCTTTAACCCAAATGCGAGTGGTTATGTCCATGCGATCGCCATCGATAGCAGTGGCAACCTCATAGTCAGTGGCGACTTCAACACCATCGGCGGCCAAACTCGCAATGTAGTTGCGAAGTTAGACCCGACGACTGGGGCTGCTGATACTACCTTTAACGCAAATGCGGATGGTTATTTCAGTAATGTGCATGGTTATGTCTATGCGATCGCCATCGATAGCAGTGGCAACCCTTATGTCGGTAGCTGGTTCTCGGAGGCCGGGCAAAAGAGCATTGTGAAGTTAGACCCGACGACTGCGGTTGCTGATACTACCTTTAACCCAAATCCGAACACTTCCGGGCCTATGAATTCTGCTCGAATCAATGTGATCGCTATTGATAGCAGCGGCAACCTCATAGTCGGTGGCTACTTCAACACCATCGGCGGTCAAACTCGCAACCATATTGCGAAGTTAAACCCGACGACTGGGGCTGCTGATACTACCTTTAACCTAGATCTGGATGCTCCGGGTATGGTCGGAGCGATCGCGATAGACCCGAAAAGAAACATCCTCTACACCCCAAACGCCAATTTCAACGGCGTAGACACCTTCACCTACACCGCCAAAGACAGTAGCGGTGTCAGCACTCCCATCACCGTCAACGTCCTCGTCAACCACTCTCCCGTATTAGATAACAGCGGCACCCCCGCCCTCACCGCCATCAACCAAGGAGACAGCACCAGTACCGGCACACTAATTAGCACAATTATCACGAATCTGGGGGGAACAAAAATCACCGACAGTGACACCGATGCCAAACAAGGCATCGCGATCACCAACTTAGACACAACTAACGGCACTTGGCAATACACCACTGACGGCACAACTTGGAATACATTTACCGCCTCGCCCATCAATGCACGTCTCCTAGCATCTGACGCTAACACCAAAATCCGCTTTGTCCCCAATGCCAGCTATAATGGCACTGTCACTAACGCCTTTACCTTCAAAGCCTGGGATCAAATCATCGGCATCAACGGCGGCACCGCAGACACAGGAGCAGACTTAACCAATAACAGCACATCCAGCGTATTCAGCGTGGCTGACGAAACTGCCAATATTACCATCAACCCCGCCCCCGCCCCCGCCATCACCAGTGTCAGCGCACCCACCAATAGCACCTATGGAGTTGGAGAAAACCTGGAATTTACCGTTACCTTCAAGGAACCGGTAACCATCACTGGCGGTGCCAACTTACCGATTACCCTAGATACTGACCGCACTGTCAATGCTACCCTCAACGGTACAGGAGTCTCTGCCACCACCCATACCTTCCGCTATACTGTTGCTTCTGGCAACCTAGATACCGACGGCATCACAGTTGGTACGGCCTTAACTTTACCCACGGATGCTACCATTCAAAATGCCACCAATGCCAACGCGATCCTAACTTTAAATAGCGTCGGTAGCACCACAGGCGTATTAGTCGATGCCGTTGCACCCACCGTCACCATAAATCCTGTTGCTGATATTACGACAGCCGGAGGAACCAGTCAAAGTTTGACAGTTACTTTCAGCGATAATCATGCTGTCGATGTTTCAAGTTTGGACAGTTCTGATATTTTGATAAATTGGTCGGGCGGTGACATTCCTGCCAAATTTGTCAGTGTCGATACTAATAGTAATGGTACGCCTCGGACAGCGACTTATTCGTTTATTCCGCCTGGGCAAAGTTGGGATAATACTGACAATGGAACTTATACTGTTAAGTTGCAAGCAAGTCAAGTTAAAGATAGTCTTGGCAATTTCAATGTTGCTGGTAGTTTAGGGACTTTTAACGTTAATATTGCGGTGCCGATTTTCAAACCAACGCCAATACCAATTCCACCGGTAACACCGACACCAACGGTGACACCAACTCCCACAGAAACACCGACAACACCAACGGAAACACCAACACCAACAGAAACACCGACACCAACACCAACGGAAACGCCGACACCGACACCCATAACCATCGCAATTAACACGCCATCAGTCAGTAATATCGATCGCGGTGAACCAACTAATTTGCCACAAAATCAAGAAATAGATGGCAAATATCTACTGAGTGATGAAGATGATACCAGTATCCCACAATCAGCCTTTGGCAAACCGATATTCGCGTTATCAGGGAATGATAACTTGACGGGAAGTGACGGTAATGACACGATTCATGGTAACAGAGGCGCTGATACCATTGATGGTGGTAATGGGAAGGATAACTTGTTTGGGGGTAAAGAATCCGATCAATTGTCGGGTGGTAATGGTGATGACTTCTTGAGTGGAAATAAGGACAATGATACTCTCACTGGTGGCAATGATAATGATCTCTTACACGGGGGGAAGGGAAATGATGTCTTGATTGGTGGGAATGGGAATGATGAGTTATGGGGAGATAAAGGTTTCGATGTGCTCACCGGTGGCTTGGAGCGTGATAACTTTGTGTTACAATATACCGCTACTAACCCCAGGGTAAGAGCATCTCAATCAGCCTTGACAAAAGCACTTGAGAATTTGCATCATATAGTCATTGTTCATTGCGGC
>NZ_JAUBPS010000004.1:0-155648 GCF_036700865.1 Microcoleus sp. S13C4 | reverse complement strand
AATTAATAATTAAGTGGGGTCGTAAAATCAAAAATAAGGGCAATGCGTGTATCACAGTTTAAATGTGCAACAGCTTAGAGGAAAATCGGAATTGCCCGATCGCTAACACGATGCAGCCCGTCACCAGACAAGTTAAAAGCAGAAATTCGCGGGGTCGCGTCCCGGAGTTTTAGCTTGCAATCGCGATGGCGGGACGCCTTGCAAGCTAGGTATTTGAGGCGATTGCATCCCATCTCCCCGCTCCGGTACTCGCAACCCCCCGTAATGCTCCGCCAGCGACACACCTGCCAGCGCGTTCCCTATAGGTTTGTAGTAAAAACTAAAGTCATCGCTACAAACCAATTTTATAACAATCGTTATATAAAACAGTTAGCCTCGCCCGCAATCTGCAAAATCTGCCTTGGCATTGGTTCTTCAATCAATTATTGTTAACCCAAAGATCCATCAAATCTGCTACGGTTGGCAAAGTCAATTATTGATTGGCTGTACGATGCGGATATGAATAAAATTTTAGTCAAATTCAAACCAGTTTAACCCGTTCAAATTATTCAAGGCATCTGCATTGATTAAACTAGAAGGTCTACAAAATTCAGCAAAAAAACGGCTAAAAAAAATTAACTGGATCTTAACTTAGTGCCATGATTTGGTATGATCTACAAGGGGTTCTGCCAAAGACGTGTAACTAAATAGCAATTTACCAGTAGGTGATCGATGCAACCCGCCCTGACAAATCAGTTAAACAATGCTTTCACCCTGTTTCTCAGCTTGTTAGTAGAAGCAATACCTTTTCTGCTGCTAGGAGTCTTATTCTCAGGTTTGCTGCTGGGGTTTGTAGATGAACGCAAGCTCGTATCCCGTATCCCGCGAAACCCGCTACTGGGGGCTTTGATGGGCAGTTCGATCGGCTTTTTGTTTCCTGTGTGCGAGTGCGGTAACGTGCCCGTAGCCCGCAGGTTACTGATGCAGGGAGTGCCCGCACCAGCCGCGATCGGCTTTTTGCTCGCAGCCCCCACCATCAACCCCGTGGTAATTTGGGCGACTTGGACGGCATTTCGCGATCAGCCAGAAATTGTAGTTTTGCGGGTGGTATTTTCCCTAATCACAGCCACAATTATCGGCTGGGTGTTCAGCACCCAAAAAGACTTGCGGCCTCTGCTGCACCCCTCTGTAGCCCGCGCGATTCCCCTCCCAAAACCAGAGTTTTCCGAAAAAGATATCGTCCAAGCCAACACTCCGCTGCTGTTGCAGTCGGGAACATTTATGCTCGGTCAGCCGGGGGGGGCGGTGCCGATCGAATCTTTGCTACAAGACGACTGGAAGCCATTACAAACAGGCCAAACAGAAAAAACATCGAAACGTTCCTCAATGTTCCACCGCGTTTCTAAAGAGCGTCTGCGCCTGCTTTTAGATACGATGGTGCAGGAGTTGCGCGAATTGGGAGGAGTGTTGGTAATCGGAAGTGCGATCGCAGCCATCATTCAAGTTGGCGTACCCCGCGAACTAATTCTCAACCTCGGCCAAGGCCCTATTTCTTCAATTTTCGCCATGCTGATATTAGGCGCACTCGTGTCGATTTGTTCTACAGTAGATGCCTTTTTTGCCCTGTCTTTTGCTTCCACATTTACCAGCGGTTCGCTATTAGCATTTCTCGTGTTCGGTCCGATGATTGACCTCAAAGGCATTGGTTTAATGCTGTCAATTTTTAAAGGTCGAGCCGTAGTTTACTTAATTGTCTTGGCAGCTCAGTTAACTTTTTTAATGACCCTCGCTGTCAACTTGTATCTAGGTTAATAAATTAGCCGGGACTGACAACTAACGATAGATTCCCAATTCCAAATTCCCCATTCCCAATTCCCCATTCCCCATTCTCAATGACTCTTAAAAAATGAATCTTAAAAAAATTAGCCCCTGGCTGGAGGCCCTCGCTATGTTAGCGTGGGGAATACTGCTTCTTAAATATTGGATAACCGGCAAATTAAGCATTCTCATTCACCCGAATTACTTTGGCTTGACTCTAGCAGGAGGAATCGGCTTAATGGTTATTGGCGGTTTAAAAACTTGGGAACTCGTAAAACTCGATCGCACCACAAAGCAATCGCGGACATCACCAGCAAATAACTCTCTCAGAGTCACCGAAGTTGAACACGTTACCTTGTTTCCCCCCAGCATCGGCAGCACCTTAATGTTGAGCGTCGCATTAATAGGTTTAGCAACAACACCACGCACTTTTACCAGCCAGACAGCATTAGAACGAGGCCTCACCGAATCCCTGCCAATCACCAGACTGCAACCCCAAGAATTTCGCAATACTACAAAACCAGAACTGCGATCGCTCGTCGAATGGGTGCGACTGTTAAATTTCAACCCCGAACCCGATATATACAGAGGTCAAAAAGTAAAAGTTCAAGGATTTGTAATTCACCCCCCTAACATAGCAGAACAATATATGTGGATTGGGCGTTTTATCATTACTTGCTGCGCGGCAGACGCCTATCCGATCGGGTTGCCCGTAAAATTACGGATAGGTCAAAGCCGCACCGCCTTTGCCCCAGACAGTTGGCTAGAAATAGAAGGAGAAACGATCGTAGAAGAACTGCAAGGCAAGCGCAAATTAATAATTCAAGCATCCTCCCTCAAACCAATTTCCGAACCAAAAAACCCTTATGATTATTAGATGTGGAGCAAGCTGGAGATAAAATTTTACCTTTCTGATTTTGGGATAGACATTCCCGGCCCGTCCGACCTATGCCAATTAAAATAATGTACAGTCAGCTATATAAAGTTGCAACAGCATCCTGTAGGAGTTGCCAAAAGGAAATTCAGCAACTAAACTCGTCATTAGTAAATAAATTGTCAGTATATGTCATCTGGAAAAAAATTAGCTATCAAAGGTGCTGCGTGGACGATCGCCAGCTATGGAAGCAGTCAAATTATCCGATTTGCCAGCAACCTAATCCTGACACGTCTGCTTGTGCCAGAACTATTTGGTCTGATGAATCTAGCCTACGTTTTCATCACAGGGATCCACTTATTCTCAGACATAGGTCTAGGCCCAAGCATCATCCAGAACAAACGCGGGGAAGAGCGTGAATTTCTCAATACCGCTTGGACACTGCAAGTCATTCGCAGCTTTTTCATTTTTATTGGTTTGATTATAATTACTTACCCAGTTGCTAGTTTTTATGAAGATCCCCGTCTCCTGTGGTTGATTCCAATAATAGGTATAAATACCCTAATAACAGGGTTCAACTCGACTGCTATATCCAGCCTCAACCGGCAGATGGCACTCAAGAGAGTAGTAATTTTTCAGTTGGTCATACAGATAGTTTCTACTACAGTGATGGTTGTCTGGGCCTGGTTCGATCGCAGCATCTGGGCGATCATCGTCGGTGGCTTTATTGGAGCTTTAATGGAGTTAGTAGGGAGCCATTTTTTGATTCCCGGCAAGTCAAACCGTTTTGCTTGGGATAAAGAAGCAGCTAAAGAAATATTTTCTTATGGCAAATGGATATTTTTGTCTACGGCTTTGTTTTTCTTGTGTTCTCAAGCCGATAGACTCATCCTCGGTAAAATATTTACTTTAACAATGTTGGGGATTTACGGCATCGCTTTTACCCTGGGAGATATGCCGCGCCAAGTCATCATCGCCATTAGCGGCAAGGTGATTTTCCCCTCGATTTCTATGCTGGCCGAGTTGCCGCGGGAGGAGTTGCGCGCGAAGATACTCAAGAACCGCAAGCTAATTCTAATACCGTTAGCGGTAGGTTTAGCAATTTTTGTGAGCTTCGGAGATATGCTAATTTTAACACTGTACAGAAAAGAGTATACGGCGGCATCTTGGATGATGCCCATCTTGGCTTTAGGTATCTGGCACACCACCCTCCACAATATGATGGCTTCTTGTCTGTTAGCCGTAGGAAAGTCTCAGTACGCAGCTATGGGCAATCTGGTGACTTTTGTGAATCTATGTATAAGTATACCGCTGGGATATCACTTAAAAGGTAATTTAGGTGCCGTGATTGCTGTAGCTCTCGGCGACCTTCCTACCTATGCAGTAACTAACTACGGTTTGTGGCGAGAAGGACTAACTTGTTTTTGGCAGGATATTCAATTAACAGGGCTGTTTGTAGGGGTGCTGGTCACTCTAATTTGGTGTAGAGTGGCTTTTGGTTTGGGTCTGCCGATTGATAAAATATCACCGATGGATTTAATACCTATCAATCAACTGTTTCAGTAAACAAACCTGTTGAAAGTGCTGCGTGTCCCACCTACTTAATATCTTAAGTTTTATTCAGTCCTGGAGGCACCACAAGTTTCAAAAACTAGGTGGGTTACGGAAAATAACTCGTTGCAGCCATTTACTGTGGTAAAAAAATGGCTTTGTGAGTGTTAGGAGTGGGTCCAAAAATGTAAAATATCATAGGGAAAATTTGGCAGTTAATTTTCAGCAGAAATAGGAGAGAAAGATTTGTGAGTATTTTTAAGAAAAAAATTAATCCTTCACCCTTCGCTATTCTGCCATTCAAACAGCCGATCGACCGCACGGCCATCTTCCTCATGCTAGTGCTGAGCGTTTTTATCGGACTGCTGCTGCTGAGTGGCGATCACACAGCACCCAGAGTGCGAGAATTTACCTGGGAAAACAAACAAATCGGCGCCGAAGATACCGGCTTTATCCTCACCTTCTTTCGGCCGATGAACCACTCCACCGTCGAGGAAAACTTCAAGCTAGAACCCCCCCTCCCCGGTAAATTTAGTTGGGCTGGAAGACGCATGGCTTACACCCTCAAAGATCCAGCACCCTACGGCGTTACCTACACATTAAAACTCGCCGGAGCAACCGATAAGTATTTCGCAGAAAAAAACCAAAATAAAGGAACGCCAATGCAACCGTTTAGCAGTTCCTTTCGCAGCCGCGATCGAGCTTTTGCTTACATCGGCGTCCAAGGCGAAACAGAAAGCAGATTAATGCTAGTCAATCTCACCAGCAGCGACTCAAAACCGATACCCCTAACTCCCACAGATTTAGTCGTTACCGATTTTAAACCGTATCCCGACAGCGATCGCATTTTATTCTCCGCCACCGATCGATCCATCGCCCGTACTCGTGGCACCCTAAATCAAGAACTATTCACAGTCACCACCGGCCTCAACCCCCAATCGGGATCAGGAACTCAACAAAAATACCCAGCCGGTAGAATCGACAAAATCTTAGACTCCAAAGATTACCAAAACCTCAAATTCGACCTCTCAGCCGACGGAAAAATCATAGTTGTCCAGCGCGTCAACCGCAGCAATCCCGGCGATTTCACTCCTTGGATTTTGGAAGAAAAACAGGTACCCCGACCATTGGAAAAGGAACAAGGCGGAGATTTTATGATTCGCCCCGACAGTAAATCGATGGTAATATCTCAAAAACAAGGATTAGCGATCGTCCCCCTCAAACCGGAAGCAGACCCAGTAGAATTTTTGCCAAAATACGAACAAGTATTGGGGATGGCCCGCGACAACTCTGCCGCCGCCTATGTTAAATACAACAGCGACTTTACTCGATCGCTTTTCATCTTAGATAACCAAGGTGTGGAACAAGAAATATTGCGTATTCCCGGCAGCATTATGGCCGTTTATTTCGACCCCCGCAAAAACCAAGACAACCAAGTTCAGCGTCTATACTGTTTGTTAGCCCAACGTCTCAAAACAGAAAGCTACAAAGAACAGCCTTTCATCGCCACCATCGACCTCAAAAAAGAGGGCAGTCGTTTAGTCGGAACCATCAAACCGCTGCTGGTTTTGCCCAACCAATTAGATACCCAAATCAGTTTATCTCCCGATGGGCTGGCATTAATTTTCGACCAATCAGTCACAGCAGCAAATCCCTCAGCAGCAGATAGTCCCCGCAATGATAGCGGACAGTCGATCGCCACCAGCCGCCTCTGGCTACTACCCTTAGTAGAAATACCCGCAGATGGTTCTCCCGCAAAACTACAGCCAGAAGAACTTCCCTTTGCCGGCTATCACCCCCGCTGGCTTCCCTAAATTGATTTGAGATTTGAGATTTGAGATTTGAGATTGACCGATATTGGTAAATATCAGGGTAAGGTGCGCCCATAAACACCAAGCGTTGAAATGTGCGCGGTGCACACCCTACTTTTACTAAATTGATTTGAGATTTGAGATTGGAAATTTGAAATTGAGTTAATACTAAGCCATACTGGTAAATATTACAAACTTTTGAAACCAACTCACCAGCCTGCAATTTCACATCTAAAACCTCAAACCTAAAATCTAAAATTCGCATGACTCCCGAAGAAATTAGCAATACCCTTAAAGACTTATTTGGTGACAGTGTTGAGATGCCGGCTGCTACTTCTTGGCAAGTAGAAACCCCCAATTTTCGCCTGTTAGTCCTCCTTTCAGAAGATGGGACTTGGCTGCGGATTTTGCTGCCGATCGCCGATGCCCAGGAAGCTCAACCATTTTTTGATAAACTCCTAGAAGCTAACTTTGACACCACCCTGGAAACTCGCTACGCCTTACATCAAAACGTTTTGTGGGGAGTATTTCAGCACAGTTGTGCCACACTCGCGGCCGCAGATTTCTCGGCCGCCGTCGCCAGAGTGCTGGCTTTGCAAGAGCGAGGTTTGTCTGACTTTTTCGGCGGTTTGATAGAAAGCCGCATCCGTGAAATCATCAAAGCTGCGAAGATGCAGGGACAGTCTGTGGAAACTACCCTTCAGACTTTAGACCGTTTCTACGCAGAGGGATTGATGGGTGGAATGGAACTAGGGCGAGAGTCTAGCGAAAAAACTCTCGCCGCTTGGCGGTATCAGCTAGAACGCCTCTGGCCGGAGGTGGAACCCTAAGAAGATTTGAGATTTGAGATTTGAGATTTGAGATTTGAGATTTGAGATTTGAGATTTGAGATTGCAAAAAACTGACTACCATCGAGGTTGGAAGTTGCCTAAAGTTGCATTTCTTTGTAGTGGTATAGGAACTGCGGCCGACGGTTATGATGTTCTTAATTCCACAAACCCTTGCGGAACATGGCTTCTTCCTTCTCTCCTAGATAACTAAAGCCTTCCATCCGTTACATTCGGTTACACCCGAAGAAAGCGAATCCGTGGCCGAACTTCCTTCTGCTGTACAATGTGCCGATTTTGGCCTGGGCCCTAGTCTTGACAGTTGGAGCCTGCTGCTCCTTGGACGAGGGCTAATCCCGGTCCTCGAACCCTCGAAGGATGCCCGTATATTCCCTGATAACCCGCAAGCGGTTCTCCAATTCCCTTCTATCAGTGAAAAAATGGTATAACTTATCACAATAATTCGTTATAAATATTAAAAAATTTCGGAAAACACGCGAGCGCAGGTATATCATGGTAAAAAGTTTAAAGCGCGTGCTCCGTAATTTCCACAAAAGCTTCGCTCGTTTAATATTGACTTAGAAACAAAATCTTTAGCAGACAATGCTACTGCGATCGGGTTTTCCCATCTGGTGCTGTTGTAATTTCACAAATTAGCAACTACCCGCTACCAATTACCCGTTACGAATTAATAGCAACTTAAGTTGTTCATGAATACAATTTTTAACAGGGGTTTCATCTATGTTTGCTGTGCGTGAGACTAGCTCGGAGTTATCAGTGTTGCATATACCTGAATTTTGTACTTGGAACATCTCCTTAGAATCAACTCTCATAGACCTGCCACTCTTCAACTGCCAAATTGAATTAACTCAACAGGCAAAAGAAGTAGCCCAGGCTTTTGAAGAAAATTCCATGCTTCCCGGCGTCATTTTGACAAATGGGGGTAGTTTTGTAGGCATAATATCCAGGCGTCTATTTTTTGAAAAAGTTAACCGTCGCTACGGATTAGAAATGTTTTTTAAGCGACCAATAGAGGTATTATACAGGTTTTCCAAGCCAGAGCCGCTGATACTTCCAGGCAGTAAGTTAATAGTAGAAGCCGCCCAGGAATCGCTTTACAGAGCCGCCGAATTAATTTACGAACCTGTAGTAGTGGAAGTAGCACCTCAGAGCTACAAACTATTAGACGTACACCAATTAATGGTCGCTCAATCAAGAATTCACGAATTAACAAATAAGTTGCTCCACAAACAAACCCAAGCCAAACTCATCCAAACAGAAAAAATGGCGAGTTTGGGGAGGATTGTAGCAGAAGTAGCCCACGAAATCCGAAATCCGCTGAACTGTATTTGGGGAAATTTAACTTTTCTGCTTTCCTATTTTGAAAACTTGCTTCAGCTAATGTCGGTTTATGAAGAAGAATATTCGGAACCATGTCCCCGAATTGAGGCCCTTAAAAAAGAAATTGAATTTGATTTTTTACAAGAAGATTTGCCTATCACCTTAGAAGGGATGGAGTTGGGAGCCTCGCAATTGCTAAAAATAGTTAACGGCCTGCACCACTTCTCTCACATGGACGAGACAAAGCCAGTGGAGACAGACATTCACGAATGCGTGGAGATGACGCTGTTAATTCTGAAAAACCGCTTTAAAAATAGCATAGAAGTGGTAAAAAATTACGGCGAACTGCCGCTAGTTAGCGGCTACTCCGGTCAGTTGAGTCAGGTGTTGTTGAATTTGTTAGTTAATGCTCTAGACGCCCTGACAGAGTACGCAGCCGAGCGAGAAATACAGACCCAGTGCCTGGACAACTGGCAGCCCCAAATCGAAATTACCACTAAAGTCATAGAAACCGAACACGGCAAGCGGGTGGCCATTTGCATTGCCGATAACGGGCCCGGCATTCCCCCAGAAAATCACCAGCAGATATTTGACACCTTTTTTACCACTAAACCAGCAGGCAAAGGCAGCGGTATGGGGCTGGCTATCTGCCATCAAATCGTCACAGAAAAGCACGGCGGCCAAATGAAATTGCGATCGCAACCAGGTAAGAACACTGAATTTGAAATTCTCCTGCCTATAGTTGGCACAACATGATTAACTCAAGAATATTCTCGGTTGTTCGCTCCTGCAGTGAAGTGATAGGCTAGCTTAGTAGTAGGTTCGCAATTCACTTTCCCAGCGTTTCGGCAACTAAAAGTTCAAGTGGCAAATAAATTCAGTTCCAAACTCCTTGGCCCTTCACTCTCCGAAGGCAGCCATCAAGACCTTTCCCTAGAGTCTACCCTCTGGGATTTGCCCCTGTATGACTTTCAGGTTAAATCGAGCTGCTTGGCTGTGGCAGTTGCCGAAATGTTTGAACAGCATCCCCTAGTGCCGGGAGTCGTATTGATGGAAGCAGGAGAGTTTGCTGGCATGATATCCCGCAGGCAACTGCTGGAATATTTGCTCAAACCCCAAGGCCCCGAGCTATTTTTGCACTTGCCGCTGAAAGTTCTCTACAGTTACGCTCGGGTCGAAATATTATTAGTCGCAGAGAGTACAACCATTTTGGCAGCAGCTCCACAAGCTCTGCGTCGATCGCCCGAATTGCAGTCAGAACCAATCGTCGTCCAAATAGACTCCCAATCTTACCGACTCTTAGACCCTAACGCACTAAACATCGCCTACTGGCAAATTCGTGGCATAGAAACTCAAGTCCGCTACGAAAGAGCCCAAACTCAAATGATTCAAAGCGAAAAAATGGCTAGTTTAGGGCGTTTAGTCAACGGAGTAGCCCACGAAATTTTAGATCCGGTAGGCTTTATCTGGGGGAATTTAACCTACGTAAGCGACTACAGCAAAAACTTGATGGAATTGCTCTCAGTTTACGACGCATACTGTACTGAGCCGCCGCCGGAAATAGCACGGCTCAAGGAAGAGATAGACTATGACTTTTTGCAAAACGATTTCCTCCGAACTGTTGCCAGCATCAAATCTGGAGCCGAACGTTTGAGCAAGCTGGCAAGCAGTTTGCAAAACTTTTGCCACATAGACGATGTTTATCCCAAACCGACCGACTTGCACGCCAACATAGACAGCATACTTTTGCTGCTCAAAAGTCGTTTGACCAGGGAAATCCAAGTAGTGAAAAACTACGGCTACCTGCCACCTGTGCCATGCTATGCAGGACAGCTAAACCAAGTATTTATGAATATATTGACCAATGCTATTCATACATTAATTAATGAAGCAGTCGGTCAAGAATTGGCGAAAGAGTTCAAAGGTGGAGGACTCAGAGACGCCGAGCGCCAGCCTAAAATTGAAATCACAACTCAAGTCTGCTGTCCCGAACCTGCGCCGGATTTAGACAAACTTCATGTTCGCTGGGTTTCGATTTGCATAGCAGATAACGGGCCAGGAATGTCACCTAGCAAGTACAAAAAAATCATAGAATCATTTTCTACGGAAAAACGCGCCCTCAAAGAAACCAGTTTAGCTGTTAGCTATCAAATCGTGACGGGCAAACACGGCGGTGCATTCAGAATGCGCTCGGAGTTAGGCACCGGCACTGAATTTGAAATTTTGTTACCCTTGGCTTAAAGAAGGAAGAGGGAAGTTCGGCAACGGATTCTGTAACGGATGTAACGGATTTCAGGAAGAAGGAAAAAGGAAGAGAGAAGAAGTTACAGTGTATTCCTGATTTATGAAGTATAGGACACGGCAATGCGGTTTCCCTACCCGTTATCTGTAGTACACTCAACAGTCAACAGTCAACAGTCAACAGTCAACAGTCAACAGTCAACAGTCAACAGTCAGCAGTCAATTATTATCTAATTGACTGCCACACATTTTACAAAATCTAGCATTAGCATCGTGTACAGACCAACCGCAACCTTGACAAACAGCTTCTCCGTGATTAGCACTTTTAACTAATTGTTTAATCAAATCCCCCAATTGCCAAGGAATCAGAGCAATTCCTGTCAAAATCATCAAAATAGTCAGAAAACGGCCGGATTCCGAAATCGGAGTAACATCGCCAAATCCCACCGTCGTCATGGTGACAACCGAGAAATAAACAGCATCCAAAAAAGTTCCAAAACTTTCGGGATTGGTCGGATGTTCGACTTGATAAATCAAACCAGAATACACAAAAATTATTGCCAGTAAAGTAAACACAATTCGAGAAAAAATCACCCCATCTTCGCTGCTGATGCGGAAAATAGAAATTTTTAATTCCAGAAAACGGATGAGTCGGAGAATTCTAAACCAGCGGAAAATGCGGATAAAACTGACGTTGACAAATCCCAATAAAAATGGTAAGATTGCCAGCAAATCAATGATAGAAAAAAAACTAAAAATAAATTTAACTCGATTTTCGGCACACCACAACCGCAATAAATACTCAACTGCAAAAACGATTAAAAGCGCTGTATCGAGAGTTTGCAAATTAATTCTAACAGTTTCCGAAATCGGGTAAGTTTCGGCGATGAAGCTGGCGGAAGATAAAAGAATGAGTCCGGTAAGAGTTAAATTGACGGTTCTGCCAATTGGGGTTTCGATGTCTTCGAGATAAAATCCAATTTGCGATCGGGTTAACATAGATGAGATAATTAATACCATTTATGAGGTAAGGGAATTATCGCATATGAGTATCGAATTAACTAAGGGTGAAAGGTTCAATCTTTCTAAAGAAACTCCTCATTTCAGTAAAATTGCGATCGCCCTGGGGTGGCAAGTCAGCCAAACAGCACAAAACTGGGACATTGACGCATCTGTTTTTATGTTAGCGGCAGACGGTCGCATTCCCGATGAAAAGTATTTTGTATTTTACAACAATCTGACCTCCCCAGACGGTGCCGTGCGGCATTCAGGAGACAGCGCGACTGGGCAAATAGACGGAGATGATGAGACGGTTTATGTGGATTTGAGTAAAATCAATTCTGCTATTCAGGAAATTGTGTTTGTTGTGACTATTCACGAGGGACAGGAAAAGAATCAAAGTTTTAGTCAAGTTACAAATGCTTTTATCAGGCTTTACAATTCAGAGACTCTGAGCGAATTGGTTCGGTACAATTTAAATCAGATATTTTCGCAAGAAACGGCTTTAGAATTTGGACGGTTGTATAAGAAGAATGGCGAATGGAGGTTTCAGGCGGTAGGACAGGGATATAATGCTGGGTTGCAAAGTTTTGTAGATAAGTATTATGTTGAGAATGCGGTTGAGAAAAGCTCGAATGCTGGTGAGAAGCTTGATGATGCTGAGGTTGTGAGGCGGTTTAGCGATCGCGTGGATCGGTTATTGCGCGAAGAGGCGATCGAGGAGACACCGATTCCAGTATCTAAAGAAGCGGTAGAACAGCGGGCTGCTACTCCTGTGAATGCGGATACTGTGCAATCTCAGGAAGAGGAAAAAATAGATGATTCTGCACTAGAAAATCTGGAACCAGCGATCGCTGCTGAGGAATTTTTGCAGCGGTACAAAGAGGGAGAACGAGATTTTACAGGGATTAACTTAGCAGGAGTAGACTTGAGCGGAAAAACTCTGGAATATCCTATTAGTTTAAGTCAAGCCAACCTGAGTAATGCCAACCTGAGTAATGCCAACCTAGTTAAGGTAAACTTGATAGGAGCTAACCTGCAAGGAGCAAATTTGAAATCCACAAATCTGCAACAAGCCGATTTAATTCAAGCTAACTTGAGTGGCGCTAACTTAACTAAGGCAAATTTGAATTATGCAAGACTGATTCAAGCGAATTTAAGTCAAGCAAAATTGAGCGAGACACAATTGAATAGTGCGAACCTGACTACAGCCAATTTAAGTAGTGCCAACCTCACTCAGGCAATCTTAAATAGCGCTAATTTGATAGGAGCAGATTTAAGTCAAGCCAAAGTAACTAAAGTTAACCTATCTTATGCTGATCTAAGGGGGGTTAAGCTTAATGGGGTAAGTTTAGTTGCAGTAAACCTTGATGGAGCTAACCTAAAAAATGTAAATTTGAAAGTGGTAAGTTTGATCGGATCTAGTCTTGTTCAAGCTAATCTGAGCGGTCAAAACTTGAGTGGCTTAAACCTGTCTGGAGTTAGCTTTTACAATGCTAACTTGAGTGGAGCAAACTTAACTTCAGCAAACCTGTGCGGAGCAAATTTGAGTTATGCAAATCTAGAAAAAGCTAACCTGAAAGATGCTAACTGGGTTGGAGCAAATATGGCAAATGCAAAACTCGCAGGCGCAATTATGCCAGATGGCACAATTCACGAGTGAATTAATGTTTGTAGTCAGGACTTGAGTCCTTAGAAATGGCAGGAGTAGGGCGTGTTTTCTTGACCAGGAGATCCCCCCTAGCCCCCCTTAAAAAAGGGGGGAACCGGAAGCACTCAAAGTCCCCCTTCTTAAGGGGGATTTAGGGGGATCGAGACTTTGAGAGAAGTGACATTTATTATGGGTTTCAGTCTTAAATTGAGACCAATAGTGGGGTGTGCATGGCCCAAAAAATAGATTATGATTAGTATTAATTATCAAATACATAGATCTTCGATGAATGAATCTGACACAGAAATTATAGAATCCGCCCTCAGATGGATGACCGAGTTTGTCGAGTTACCGCATCCAGTTTTCAGCGATTTACCGATTTGTCCCTTCGCTAAAAAGGCACGCTTGGCTAATCAAATCTTATTCAAAATCGAGCGGTTTTCAGCGCTGATTGAGTTCGATCGCGATTCGGCCATAATGAAAGCGATTTATGAATTTTACCATTCTGAATTTGAAATAATGGTAGTAATTAATCCTCAAAAAACAGCAATTACTGCGCCAGAAACTAAAGAATTGATAGACAAACTGAATAATCAGATTTCAGAGTTGGGCTTGCTGGCTTTTCACGCTCATCCCGAAGAAGATTTTAATATTGACGGGCTTCATACTAGGAGGATGCCGTATCCGGGCTTCACCGTTCAAGTAAATTCTAAGCTGAAGCCAGCTTCCGATGCTTTAGAGAAAACTGACTATTACAAAAATTGGACGGCCGAACAACTAAAATATTTCGGGATTCCGAGAAATTGACGATCGCCCGCCCTCCCCGCGTACCTCTGTGCCATTACAATAAATTCAGCAAAAAATCTTTACACATAAGAAAGAACTCATGCAGCTCAAGTCAACAACCCGCCATATTCGCATATACACCGCCATCCTCGAAGATAACGAACTCGTCCCCAGCAATGACCTTTTGACGCTCGACATTGACCCAGATAACGAACTTAACTGGAATGACGAGTCCATCAAACAGGTATATGCCAAATTCGACCAACTCGTAGACGCTTACGAGGGCGAAGATTTGACCGAGTACAACCTCCGCCGTATCGGTTCGGAGTTGGAACACTTGGTACGATCGCTCTTACAAAAAGGCCAAATCAGCTACAACCTCAACAGCCGCGCTGTCAACTACAGCATGGGATTACCTCAAGTTGATGCCAAAATTAACCTGTAAGGGCGATCGGGCGATCGGCATTTATGTCAACTTAAGATTGAAACCCATAATAAATGTCGCTTGTAGCTGAGTTTCGATCCCTCCTACTGCTCTTAATCAGGGGAGTACGGGGGGAAAAGAGGGTTCTGTTTCCTCTCTCGCTTTGAGGATTGAAGGGGATTGAGACTTGCATACCGAGGAAAGGTGGAGATAGGGAGAATTGGGAAAATCTGCTTTTATTCTTCTTCCTGCTTCTTCCTGCTTCTTTCTGACTCCTGACTCCTGGCTTCTTCCTTCTTCCGACTGCCCTCGGACTTTTCCCCCGCATCCCCAGCATCAACCCGAGAATTTGGAACGCGATCACGTTCCAAAAACTGTTTAACTGCCAGTTGGCGGTTGGTCATAAACTGACCCCAAGCGCCGGGAAAGATCCCATCCAAGGTTTCCACCAGCGCCCAAACCTCAAGATTCATCACTTTGTAATAAAAACTGTGAGAATGTTGAATGCTAGTGAGTATTTCGTCTATTTCCACTGCCGGCAGTAGCTTCGGATCGGGCAAATTCTTGGAAAAGGCGCTGGGATCATGTGAGGGCATGGTTAAATACTCAACAGCTTGCAGAGGCGGGTCAGTCGATTTTAGATTTGAGACTTGAGATTGATTCCACAGATGAATCTGGGGGCTTGAACTAATATCTAATTTTTTTTGCTCTCCACCACTCCTGTCGGGGGCTGGCATCGGTTAGTCGATTTGAGATTTGAGATTTGAGATTTGAGATTGACTCCACAGATGAATCTGCAGGCTTGTATCCGTCTTTGGGTAGGGTTAAATTTAACTTCTCTTGCGAAACTAGGGCGCGAGGTACAGATGACCCTTCGCGAGAAAACCGAGAATTGATATTTATTTATACCTATCGGCTCAGGTGATTTCTACGTACCAGCATCCTACCATTATAGTTAGTCTAAAATCTCAATTCACTTGACGATCGCGATTTTTTCGGAAATTGCCACTATCAGGAATATGCTGAAAACAGCGTGCTTTCAAGCCGAGCAATTGGACCTCGCGCGATCGTCTAACCCTGAAAGCTCATAGCAAGATTCATCCGGTCGTCAACAAAATGGTAAACTGTTCGTGTCAGTACAAGGCGTTAAAACCTACCCCTAGACTGGGGGAAAATCACGCCTAAAATATTGTCAGGAGTTGGACTAAATAGCCAAAAAGTTTACTAAAGTTAGTCATACTTAACTTGACTGGTTAACCTTTGTGGGTGGTAGAATTAGAGCGATGCCAAAAACCAAGGCTTAATTATCTGGGAGAGTAACCGAGCGTGCAAGTCAAAACTGACCAGCCTGTAAAAAGGTCGAACGGGAGTCCGCGTTTCGTTAAATTGGTTGAAAATATTGGATGACTCATGGCTAAAATCTTCAACTAAAATTAATTCGATTAGGGTGGGCTACACCCGAATTAACGCCTGTGGACAAGAAGGAGCCGACTCCCTTGGGTGAAGCAGGAAGCAGACCCTTCAGGAGCAATCCCGATTGAATGGTGAGACTTAAATAAGTTTAGCCAAGTTTTGTGTAGCAGATATCACTACGCACACAACAGTGGAAACGTGGTGATCCCGGGAACCTGAAAAATCAGGATATTAGGACTGCGAAGTCTTAAGAATCCCCGTCTGTTGAGAAAGCGGGGGTGTCAAATAATCGCCACGTATCAACCCGTCGAGGTTCAATCGCTAAAATAGTTCAGATCAGCACGCTTGCCCAAAGGCGTCAGGAACCCTTATGCAAAACTCTGTGGCAAAACACTACTTATGGGCTTTAGGTGAAGGGATCAAAGGGTGTAAGCCAGGCGATCTGATCGCTGGTCGCTACTTGGTCAAGCGCGATCGACTTCTTGTCGATACCCAACCCGAACACTTGCCGGAACTGCCCGAAGAGATTCCGAGTGTTGTCACTCCTTATCTGAGACTGTTTACCTATCAGTTGCACGTACCTCAAGTATACGGCTTCGTATCGTCCAAGATGAGCAAGCTATCGGGAGATATCTGGTTACTGGAAAACGGGCCTATTTTGAAGGTGACGGAATCTTTAATGCCGGAATTGGCGGATTCCTGGAAAGGAGCCGCAGCGATGCGCCAGCTCAATTGGCTGTGGCAAATTGCCCAGTTGTGGCAGCCGTGTATCGCTCAGGGCGTGGCTTCCACACTGCTGACTCCGGAACTGCTACGAGTGGAAGGCCAATTGGTGCGGTTTCTGGAATTGCAGCCCGATCGCAAACCGCCTCATTTGTCGCAGTTGGGCAAATTGTGGCAGCAGTGGCTCGAAGATGCTCACCCAAATATTGCTAATTTTTTGAGGCAACTTTGTCAGCAAATGGTTGCCGGTCAAGTGCGCCACGGCGAACAACTGATGGGCCAGTTGGATAAAGCTTTGGCAAAGTGCGGCCGATATTACGATCGTCACGTTGAAATTGCCACGGGCACGGATGTAGGCAGATCCCGGGCTCACAACGAAGATGCTTGCTATCCGCCCAGCGGTACGGTGTTCGCAGGAAACCCGGGATCGGAAGCTTGCGCGATCGTCTGCGACGGTATCGGCGGACAAGACGGCGGCGAAGTCGCTTCGGAAGAAGCGATTGGTGTGCTGCGCGACAAGTTGCAGCAAATGCCCCTGCATCAGGCTAATTGGGACCCGTTGAGCCTGACTTCCAAGCTGGAACGGGCGGCTTGTGCTGCTAACGACAAGATAGCCAGTCGCAACGACAGCGAACACCGCCAAGGCCGCCAGCGGATGGGAACTACGCTAGTTATGGCTTTAGCCCACATTCACGAGCTCTATGTCGCCCACGTCGGAGACAGTCGGGCTTACTGGATTACCCGTACCGGCTGCTATCAAGTTACTCTCGATGATAATGTGGCTTGCCGTGAGGTGCGTTTGGGCTACTCTCTCTACCGGGATGCTTTGGAACAAGTGGCCGCGGGAGCTCTGATTCAAGCTTTGGGCATTACGTCCTCCAACACTCTCCACCCGACTGTGCAGCGTTTTCCGGTGGATGAAGACTGCGTTTTACTGCTGTGTTCCGACGGTTTGAGTGATAAAGACCGGGTTGAGGAATGTTGGGAAGCGGAGATTTTGCCAATTCTCGACGGTAGCATTAATTTGAGTCAGGCGCGCGATCGACTGATTGAGATTGCTAATACTAGAAACGGTCACGATAACGTCACTGTTGCTTTAATTCACTGTCAAGCACATTTGAGAGAAGACGGCAATACTTATCCAGAACTGTCTGTCGCACCCCTAGATACGCCGATCGAACTAATTTCCGACAGCGAGGATATGCCAACGGATTTGAATGGGCCCACAAGCCTTGGCGATGGGAATTCTGAAGGAAAAACGCAGTTGTTACAGCCGGAGAAAAGCAAAAGCCTATTTTCGCTGCTGCTGAAAATTTTATTTTTATTAGGGTTGGGGGGTGTATTTGCTTATTTTTTCATCCCTCCGGTGGGTCGCGCGATCGATACTGCCGGGGAGTCGATTTTCGGAAAACGCGGTTTAATTAAAGCTGGAAGCACGCCGGAGAAAACTGTTGAATCTGTAGCTTCTCCGGTTCAATCTTTAGAAACAGGCTCCTTTATAGAGATTAAAAGTTCTGCGGCTCGGGAAGTGGGAAAAGAGGGCGATCGCTTGGATTTGCGAGTCGCGATCGGTGAGTTGACTGTCAAAGGATCAGTCCCCGCCGGCAGCGTTTTGCAGGTGACAAACAAACAGCTTACGCCTCAAGGCAATTGGCTGGAATTGAAAGTTTGTTCGATTCCTGAAATAGTGCGATCGAACTCTCCCAAACCCAAGTCAAATAAAGATTTTTCTACAGTTTCAAAACCTGCAGTCAATCCATCTCCCGCTGCGGCAACACCCTCGCCTTCCCCGGCAGTTAAGCCAACAGTTGAAGTAGAAAGCGCCAAGAAGCTGCAAGCGGGGGAAATTGGATGGATTCAAGAACAAGCTGCTGTTTCTAAAGTAGTCTCTAACCTACCATTAAACCCAACTCAAAAGGGGAAATGCGTTGAGGCTGACTCAAATCCCAATGCTAATTAAACTGTTAATCCTTGAGTATGTTGAGCGAAATTTATAGAGTTTAGTATAAAGGAAAAGGCCGATTCCTAAACAAAACTAATATTAACGGGTACAATTGCAGGTCAAGGAGCTGAAAAAATTTTAGATTTTAGATGGGGAAGTTAACAAGTACCACTCTAAAATCTAAAATTGTTTTAAACTTTCTAACCTAATTTGTTAGATACTTCTGCCAGTTTAGTCACCATTTGGGATACGGCTTTGTCAACGGCCGCGCTCAAAAGTGAGTCTTCATTGCTATTGCTGGAATTGCCGCCAATACCTCTGACAGAAATATTAGAATCGCTTTGATCTGCCTCTCCTACTGCTTTGGCGGTGGCAAGAATATCTCCTGAAGCTGTACCGATTAACCGCACGTCTATTTGAACGGTAGCTTTGGTTTTTTGCGAACCTGCGCCGATTCCCATGAAACTACCGCCGCCGGATTGTTTGTCGATATTAAACTTGGTAATGGTGCCGATGAGCACGGCGTCAACTCCTAATTGTTTGCCAATTTCGGCTGCTGTGCCGGCATCCATCGCGCCGCTGCGATTTTGCTGTTTGAGCACTTGTTCGAGTTTGCTACGATCAACTACTGTATAAGTGCCATTGTTGACGAGTTCGTTGATTAGCAGTTCGCTGATGCCTTTGGCGGCGCCGACTCCTCTGTAGGAAGTGTAATAGCTGTTGGTGGTGCCGTAGTCGAAGTCCATGACGACGAGGCGCTTTTTGGCAGTTGCTTGGGCGAGTTGGGTTGCGGGTTCGGTGGTGGCTGGTGTGGCGATCGCATTTACTGAAACGTCGGCTAGCATTAGGGTAGCGAGGGAAATGCTGGTTAAGCGAGATAGGGTGGTTGTTTTCATAAAGCTTACCTCACAGTTGTTTTGTGCCGACTCTAGGATACTTTACGGAACAGCCCGATGTCAGGGTTGGGGGCGAGGGAGTTGGAATTGGCGGGTTTTAGTGTTTTTTGACTTTCAAAAGGCTTAATTTTTGTTAATTAACCGCAGAGTAAGCTCTTGACCCAGAGAAAGAGATGAAGAGTCTAATCAAGCTTTCAATCCTTTATAGGGATTTAGGGGTCTTCCTGCCAAAAAATCTAATATCTCTGTACTCTAAGCTGGGCAAGAACCGCACAGTCATCCAAAATTCCTCTTACGCCCCAGATTCGATAAAACCCATCAACCAATTAGCCATCGTCGCCCTGCGAGTCTGTCTCGGCCCGAATTCCCCAATTTTATAGCCCTTAAACCCCAATTTTTCCTTCAGCAATTGCTTATTTTCTGGAGGGATCGATCGAGTCAATTTCACCGTCGCCGGCCTAGAATCGATAAAATCCGGCGGTTCCGGGTACTCTTGCCGCCACTCGGGTGCAACACCTGCACTGTTCCACTTGCCAGTCTCGGCATCCCAGCGGTAGCCCAGATACTGCCAAACTAGCTGATTGACAGCAGCATCGTCGATTTCTTCGTTGAGAATAGCCCAAATAGTTTCGTTATTCAGCGGTGGTAATTCAGACATATAAAGGAACCGAGGGGGCATTGGGCATTGGGCATTGGGCATTGGGAAAGAAGGAATAGGAAACCAATTGTTTCAGCAATTAAAAATGCTTTAACTACCCAGAAGGTTGCTATATCATGGTCAGAAACGGGCAAGATGCCCGTTTCACAAAAAATCATAGGAATTTGTTTGTGGGGTAGACACGCGAGCCCGCCCAAAATGCCACCCCCAAAAAAATTAATTATTCAAAATTCCGTCTTTCTGGGCCATCGACAGCATTAAGTCAATCACGCGGCTAGAATAACCCCACTCGTTGTCGTACCAGGAAACAACTTTGAAAAACTTAGAATTCAGTTCAATTCCCGCACCTGCATCGAAAATGCTCGATCGCGCGTCGCCCTGAAAATCTGTCGAAACTACCGCATCCTCAGTATATCCAAGAATGTCTTTGAGTTCACCCTCAGAGGCTTTTTTCATTGCCTCGCAAATTTCTTTATAGCTAGTTTCCTTCGCCGTTTTGAAAGTAAGGTCAACTACAGACACGTCGGGAGTTGGCACGCGCAAAGCCATCCCAGTCAATTTTCCTTTCAATTCCGGCAACACCAAAGTAACAGCTTTCGCTGCACCGGTGGAAGATGGAATAATATTTTGAGCCGCACCGCGTCCTCCCCGCCAATCTTTTTGGCTGGGGCCGTCTACAGTTGGTTGAGTAGCTGTCATTGCGTGAACTGTCGTCATTAAACCTTCTTCCAAACCGAAGTTATCGTTGATAACTTTGGCAATTGGTGCTAAACAATTCGTCGTACAGCTAGCATTAGAAACAACAGTATCTGTGGCCGGGTCAAATTTGTGGTGGTTGACCCCTACTAGATAGGTTGGTACTTTTTCGGGATCTTTTGTCGGTGCTGAAAGTATTACTCGTTTTGCTCCCGCCGTCAAGTGTTTTGATGCGCCTTCAAAATCTGTAAACAATCCGGTAGATTCTACAACATAATCGGCGCCGGATTTACCCCAAGGCAATTCTGCCGGATTTCTAATCGCTGTGCAGGGAATAAAATGTCCATCAATGACAATCCCGTCTGGTTTGCTTTCAACTTCGCCGTCGTAAATGCCGTGGGTGGAGTCGTATTTGAAAAGATAAGCCAGGTTGTCTGGCGAAACTAAGTCGTTAATGCCGACAAATTCGATGTTGGGGTTTTTGATGCCGGCACGCATGACTAGCCGTCCGATGCGACCAAATCCGTTGATGCCGACTTTTAATGCAGCCATGTTTAAACTCCTATTGAAAATATCGTTAGTCGATCGGGCGATCATCGCCTGTGGTGGCTTAGAATTTACCACGCTAACGGATTTTTGCAACTGATTCTTTTCTATCTCTTAATAATTCTGAATTCTGCCGCGGGGAAGCGCAATTAATCCTGAAATGACCGCTGGCTAATGGCTGATGCCTGATGATTATAAACTGGTAAAAGTGCTATAATAGACAGAAATTATTGTCAAAATCGCCTTTTTCAAATCACGCTAAAGTAATTAGAAAAAACTTAGGCCAAAGCAAAAACGGAGTGGCATTCTCACCAGCGGCTGTCCGGGTCCGAAGCCGATGCTTAAAGTCGCAGATACGCGCAAAGACACGGCATTGCCGTGTCCTTACACCTATGGCGTACAATCTATATGCAGCTCTACTTTTTGGAATTGGTATAATCACCAATGACTAAGGACTAATGACTACCCGACGCACCTAGTAATTAGCAATTCCACGGCATCTGAAATAAAACACGACCCACCAAATTTATTTAGCACTGGTCTAATGTTTTCTGCAACTGCTGAAACTTGAGCTGGTGAACAAAAAGCAAGCACATAAATGTTATCCAGTGCCGTCATTGATGAACCACGAGAAACGTGATCCCTGGTGCTTTTTCCAGCGACATCACGAATCACCGAATAACCGGGTACGCCAGCTTTGTCTAAACCGTCTAAAATCTTGCCGAGTTCGACTGAGTGGGCTATGATTTCTACTCTTTTGACTGACTCCATCATCTCACCTCCAAAACATATTTATTCCGTATAGATACAGGGGAATGCCTACAATGATATTAAATGGAAATGTCACTGCTAAGGCAGTTGAAATGTAAAGACTTGGATTCGCTTCGGGAACAGTTAGGCGCATGGCTGCTGGTACTGCTATATAAGAAGCACTCGCGCACAAGACGGCAAACAGCAAAGTGTCTCCCTCCGGCATTCCGATTAATTTGGCTATTACCAAAGCAATTACTGCGTTGACTATGGGAATTAGGATTGCAAAGCCTATCAGAAAAATTCCTGCTTCTTGCAAATCTTTAATTCTGCTAGCAGCAACCAGCCCCATGTCTAGCAAGAAAAAAGTTAGAACTCCGTAAAACAAGTCTTGAGTAAACGGACTCATAACTTCCCAACCATGTTCTCCTGTCAGTATTCCCATAATTAGGCTGCCAATCAGCAGGAAAACTGAACTGTTTAGGAATGCTTCTTGTAGCACTTCTGGCCAAACTATTTCGCGTTTTCCTTCTTCCCCGCCAAATACACTCACTAGAATGAGACCGACTATAATTGCTGGCGATTCCATTAATGCTAGCGCGGCTACCATGTAACCGTCAAAGTCGATCCCCTGTGCTGTGAGGAAGGAGGTTGCGGTGATAAATGTGACGGCGCTGATGGAACCATAGGTAGCTGCGATCGCGGCGGCATTGTAGGAGTCGAGTTTGATTCTCAGTATGAAAAAAGTATAAATTGGTACTAGCATTGACATCAGCATCGCTGCCAAAATTGTCAGGGCGACTTGCTGGTCAATTCCGCTTCTGGAGAGTTCCACGCCCCCTTTAAATCCGATCGCAAACAGCAGGTACAGCGAAAACAGTTTGGGGATGGGCGCTGGAATTTCTAAATCAGATTTGAGAAAAATTGCCAGCATTCCCATGAAAAAAGCTAATATTGGGGGATTTAAGATATTTGACGATACTAAACTCAAATCCACGATCGGTCACTCCCATTTCTTGCGTTTTTAATATTACTTCCCCAGTAATTGTTGCACGAGAATGGATCAATAGACCGATCGAACTTTTGACTCCGAAGCTCGATCGGGCTAAATACCCCCAAATACCGCAAAGGCGCACAGTACGCACCCTACAACGAAGGTGTGCACAGGGCACCTGCAGGCTAAGTATTTTGGTTTAACTAAGCAACTGCCAAATAAGACTCTAGGGCTTCGGAACCACCGATCAACTTGCCGTCGATAAATACTTGCGGCACAGTTGTAGCCCCAGTCATAGCCCGGAGCGATCGGGTTGTGATATCCCGGCCCAAGACGATTTCTTCATAATCCAAGCCCTTTTGACTCAGCATTCCCTTAGCCTTAGCGCAGAAGGGACAGCCCATTTTTGTAAACAGCGAAACTAACTTCGGCTTGGTTGCTGCGGAGTTGATGTAGTTGAGCATCGTCTCGGCATCGGACACTTTGAAAGGGTCTCCGGGTTCATCAGGCTCAATAAACATTTTTTCAACCAAGCCATCTTTTACCAGCATCGAATAACGCCAAGACCGCTTGCCAAAGCCTAAATCTGTTTTGTCTACCAGCATTCCCATGCCTTGAGTAAATTCGCCGTTACCGTCGGGAATTAACGTCACATTGTCTGATTCTTGGTCTTTTGCCCACTCGTTCATCACAAAGGTGTCATTGACCGAAATGCAAACGATTTCATCTACGCCGTTTTCTTTAAAAACTTTGGCCAATTCGTTGTAACCAGGGAGGTGCGTTGACGAACAAGTGGGAGTAAAAGCTCCCGGCAGCGAGAAGACTACTACGGTTTTACCTGCAAATATATCATCGGTGGTGACATCCACCCACTCGTTGTCTTTGCGAGTGCGAAAGGTGACTTTGGGTACTCTTTGACCTTCTTGGTTCGTCAGCATGATTTTAAATTTTTGGGTACTTGGGTTCAATTCCTTTGCTTATTATAGCGTACTCATAACGAGTATGAGTTGTCAAGGGGAGGCGAGTTTTTTTCTCGAACTTGGGCGCGCGTGAGCGAGCTCAGTTGATTGTCTTTGCGACAGCTAGCAGATTTAAAACTTGCTGTTTAAGTAGGTCGGCAATTCTGTCTCCATTCCTTTGCTGCTGCTAACGGGTGAGGATTTTTTACACATTCTGTCAACATATCGATATCAATGCCCGGTAGCAATTGGCTTTGTGTGATTAATTCATAACCGCAGTTGGACACGAATTCAACCGGAATTTCTTCTCGCAAATGGTAGATAGAAAATCGGTTATTTCGCCAGAACCAAACCTCTCGCACATTCAACCTTCTATACAGTTCTAGTTTATTGATGCTGCCACTGGTAACAATCACTTCAATTACCAAATCGGGAAATTCTTTATCTGTGCCAATACAGTAAGCTTCATCCGGTTCCGTACCGCCACTTTTTTCCTGTTGTCGCAGAGTTGTAGACCCAAAAGGGAAATATTCGATGTCAGCTTCTACAAAGTAAATTTCTAGCAGATTTCCAATGCCAGTTTTGCGACTTTCATGGCGGCGAGAAGGCGACATAATTTCCAAAACTCCATCTAAATAAGTAACTCGATATCCCGCTGTATCTCCAATCCGATTCAGCAGTATCTCGTATTGTTCCCAGTTGGCGCTATCGGTAATGTAGCGATCTTCAGGATCTTGGCGTTGAAGTGCTTGTTCCTTAAGTAGCGTATCTAGCTCGAACGTCAGCATTGGTATTACCTCATTACAAGTTGTTCTAATCTTAGCTCAACTTTATTCCCAATCAAACTGCCTCCCCAAATATTCCTCTAATTCCTGATTGTAAGGTCGGAAATAATCGCTCAACCAATCGCGAATTGATTGATTGACAGGCTGGTAAAAACCAGGATTAGCATTTTGGTATTCAGACAATTGATATTCGGGTAAATCTAAGAATTCTAAAACTTGCGTGACAGTTGCCGCTGCACCTGCATAAAAATCTTCGCTTTTCAAAATTAACAACTGTTCTCGTGGAAAGAAAACCCGCCAGTTTTTTATAAATTCTATGTACCTACCGCGAGCTAAATAATTCCCCGGTTCCTCGCCAATGATGTATTCTGGATTTTGATTCAATCGTTCAATTTCATCGCTAATTACTCGATCGAGCGATCGCGCTTCCCAATTTAAGCCAGTCAAGCGGTAAAATTGAGAAATCGCTCGATCGACCGGATTTCGCAAAAGTACAATCAGTTTCGCCTCTGGAAACAGGCTGTAGAGACGTTTCGGTGCTTCCCGAGAGTCAAAATAGCTTGGACTTGCTTCGCCCGTCAAAAAGTGCTCTCCCGGAGGCATGGGCGGAAAATGAGCCAAATACCAATCAATCCCTCTGTCAAAGTGCCACGAGAAAAAATCCATCTCCTTTTTAATCGGAGTCAAAATTTGCGGGTGTTGGGCTAAATAAGTATAAAGAGAAGTTGTGCCGCACCGCTGAGAACCAATAATTATAAAGTTAGGAAATTGGACGGGTTTTAAGTTCCAATTTTGTAGAACAGGCAAGATGCCTGTATCTGCTTGTAGAACAGGCATCTTGCCTGTCCTATTACTTATAATAGATGCAAAACTTTGTTTAAAACTGACAGTTCGATAAAAATCAATCGCCTCCGCAATTTTACCTTGCCTCGTCAAAGCTTCCCCCAAATTCAGATAAGGCCAAAAAGCCTCCGGTTTAGCTGCAACAACTTCGCGGCACAAGTTCTCAACTTCATCCAGCTTGTTTTGCCTAACCAAAACTTCCCACAAATTGTAATAAAACCACCAAGGAAGATCGGGATTTATTTTTATTGCTTGGAAAAATGCCACCGCCGCTTCCTCCCAATATTTTTGGTGGCTCAGAACAGCACCTAAATTGTAATAAGACCAGCAATCATCGGGTTTTTGGGCGACAGTTGCGCGAGATGATGCTAATGCGCGATCCTCTTCGAGGGCTTGGCTAACGCACTTTTCTTGCTGCTGCAACAACTCCTCTAATTGCGCTGACAGCTCTGCACTACTCGGCATATTTGTCAATAGCAGTTTGTAAAAAATAATTGCGCTTTTTGGGCGATCGTACTTGGCTAAATTCTTTCCTAACTGCAAATAAAACTCCCAATTTTCCGGTGTATTTTGCAATTGAGATTGTTCTAACACTAACTTTAAATCAGACTCTGTTTGTCCGAGAGCGTATCCCAACTTCTCGTAAATTCCCGGCAAATATGCGTCAATTTCAATAGCTTTTAAATACGTAGCGATAGCTTCATCCCACTGTTTTAGTTTAGTTAAAGCGTCGCCTAAATTGCAAAAAGACCAAGCAAAATCCGAGTTAAGTGCAATCTCGCAGTGGTAAGCAGCAGCAGCCTCTTCCCATTGCCGAAGTTTCAGCAAAGCATCGCCCAAATTGTGATAAGACCATGAAAAATCTGGATTTAACTCAACAGCTTTTTTGTAAGCAACGACAGCTTCCTCCCATTTTTCAAGTTTCAGCAAAACATCGCCCAAACTGTGATAAGACCAAGAAAAATTAGGATTTAACTCAATAGCTTTTTTGTAAGCCGCCACAGCGTCATCAAACCGACCGCTTTCTTGCAGGGAATTCCCCAAATTGTAGTATTCATTATCCATGCAATACTCCTGCCAAATTCATTAAGTTCTCCAGCGACTTCAAATCCAACCGCATATTTTTATGTAAGGGTTTTGTCGGAGTGCCATCTTCAACCAAATCGCCAATTAAATAGTAATGTTCCAAACCGCACAAATTGCTAATCATCCAATAACAATGCGGCACGTAAAGAGGAGAAAAAATTTCAATTACCTTAGTTCCGGGACGGCAAAAAACTAGATTAGTCAACCCCCCGCCGTGAGGTGCGACAACTACTTTAGCAGCAGCCAAACACGCTGCTTGTTCCGCTACGGACATCGTTTCCAACTTGACACTGCGAAACCCAAATTTTTCTAAGTATTTAATTACCTCTTCATCGTTGACGATTCGTCGATAGGATGCTTGTTGGCGGCTGATATAAATTCGCTCTGAATAGTCTGTGTTTCGCGGCTGTTGTTCATTTAAAAATATGTGTTTGAGAAATTCACACTTCCATTTTGAAACCGCTCCCGATCCGTCATAAGATATTGACGGTACTATTAATTTATCCGCTGTAATGTGTAAATTGCAGCGACTTTCTAAAAGTTTGTCTTGAGGAACTCCTAAACTCTTTAAAGTTTCTGCTTGATAGGAAGAATCCCTGGCATTGACAACAAACTTATCTATAGTTTCTATCAATCCGCTTCGCTGCAAAAGGTCAAATCGCGTAATCACATCAAACATCCAATGAAAATAAGCTGCTCCACCCCAGCGAGCAGATAAAAAAGCTACATTTCCATCGACGTGTTCAGCGGGAGGCAATTTGTCGGAAGTGATTACCAATTCAGCACAACCCATTGAAATATCACGAACAAGTTTATTGTCTGAAGTAATTACGGCGGTAGTCACCACATCTGCCCAAGCTCGTCCGTTTGGCAATACGGCAACAAAAGCTTTTCTTGAATGACTTTGATCTTCCGAAAATCTACGGCTGCTGTCGATTGTTTTGGAATCAGATAAATGGATTTGACTCGCAGGATGGATGTCAATGCAGGTGAGGTGCGAATTGGATTCTGCTGCAACAATCAAATCTTCTGTAAACCCACAGTATTTTTTGAGAATACTTAAGGGTAAGATTTGATTGCTGTATTCTCCCCGATCGCTTTCATCGACTTCTCCTTGTTGTTCCAGAGCATAACCTATATTATCGTAAGCTTCAAACAAGTCGGGTTGAATTTGCAGTGCTTGAACTAAATTAGTGATTGCAGGTTCCCACTGCTGTTTGGCAATTAAGCTCAAACCCAATCCTTCGTAACACCAACAGGATTTTGGATCGAGATTGATGCCTTTTTCATAAATGGCGATCGCCCTTTCCACTTCTCCTTGCTTCCGCAGTGCATCACCCAACTTTTTGTATAGCCAACTATGCTCAGATTCTAGCTCAATAGCACGACCAAAAGCCACTGCTGCTTCTGGCCAATTTTCTTGTGATTCCAGAACTTCCCCCAAACTATTGTACAACCAACAATCATCGGGATTTAATTCAATAGCTTTGCGACAAGCCGCCGCTGCTTCTTCCCAGTTTTCCAATGCAATCAAAGCCTTACCTAATCTATCGTAAGACCAACAAAAATCGGGATTTAGTTCAACTAACTTGCGGTAAGCAACAGTAGCTTCCTCCCACTCAGAAAGCTCCATCAGCACATCACCTAAATTGTTGTAAGTCCAACAAAAATCGGGATTTAACTCAAAAGCTTTGCGGTAAGCAGCAGCGGCTTCGTCGTATTCCTCCATCGCCTGCAAAGTTTCCCCCAAAAAGTGGTAAGACCAACTAAAATTAGGGTTTAGTGCGATCGCCTGTTGGTAAGCTGCCCTAGCTTCATCAAATAGTTCTTTCTTGTGCAGAGTTTTACCTAACTTGTGGTAAGTTAAGTAGTTGCCCGACTTAATTTTAATAGCTGTTTGATAGCGTTGGATAGCCTCATCCGAATAACCGGAATTAGCCGCAATATTCCCCAATTTTTCCCAACCCAGAGACAACAGAGTTTGCTCTTCCCCCAAACTTTGATTGCCGATTTTTTTGACGATGAGCTGATAGCCTTTGTGTACTACTTCTAACTGGCGTCCAAACATCTCCAAAAAAACATCTATGCCAATTTTAGTATCTTGCTCCGGGCTGTCGGGAAACGTAAACTCGTAATCGTCAAAAATCATCAATCCGCCAACTTTTACCAACCTCCAAGATAAAATCGCATCTTGCAGAGCACTGGTTGGTTTGTGGCAGCCGTCAATGTAAGCAACATCGTAATATTCCGAAGCCAAATTAATTAACAAATCTTGAGAGTAACCTTCTAATTCAATTACCCGATCGCCTGCTCCAGTTTTAACAATATTGCCCTTAAAATGTTCTTGAAAGTACAAATCTATACAAGTAATCTTTGCCGTCGGATGAGTTAAAATATTATCCAGCAGCCAGCAAGCAGACATTCCCTGAAAACTGCCGATTTCCACAACTTGAAAATCCGCAATTCCGGTAAATTCCTGTAAATGCCGTTTCCAAATAGGAATATTGTGGGTAAACCAATCTTGCGTAAATTGATAATCTTTCGCCGCACACTCATGCCAACCCCTCAATTCGCTCGCTTTTTGGTGGCAAATAATTGCTTCTTCTAATTCCCCTAATTGCGGTAAAATATTTCCTAAATCGTTGTAAGGCTTAGAATTGCTCGGATCGAGATCAATTTGGTGGCGGTAAGTGGCAATTTGTGCGTATAACTCCTGTTGTTTCGCCCGAACATCATTTAGTTGGGCGACAACTTCCGCAGCATTGGGTTCAATTTGCAGTGCCATGCTATAAAATACGATCGCACCTTCCAACTGCTTCTGTTTTGCTAAACTATTGCCTAAATTTATATAAAACTCCGCTCCATCTAACTCAATTCCCAGCAATTTGTGGTAAATTTTCCCGCTTGCAAGTACCTCAATACCTTGACAATAAGTTTCGATTGTGCTGTCTAAACCCGATTCGCTGCGCTTCCGCAAAACATATCCCAACCTCTGATTAATTCCAGTCAAATTTGGCTCAATCTGAACCGCGTGCAGGTAAGCAGCCACAGATTCATCCCAGGATTTTTCGCAGGTGAAGGCAATTCCCAAATTGACATAAAACCAAGGAATATTTGGATTTATTTCAATAGCTTTACGGTAGCAACTAATAGCTTCAGCCCACAGTTTTTTGTGAGCCAAAGCGTCCCCTAAGCAATTGTATGCCCAGTAGGAATTATCATTAATTTCTAGAGTCTGACGGTAACATTTAATGGCTGCATCAAAGTCGCGTTTTTGTGCGAAAACATTACCTAAACCCACGTAAGCACGAGCGTAGTTGGGATTGAGTTCGAGGCTTTTGTTGTAACAGGCGATCGCCCGATCGCATTCTCCTCGCTCCGCCCAAGTTTTACCCAAACTGTGGTAAGATTCAAAAGAATCTGGATTCAGGGCAATGGCTTGTCGGTAATTGGCGATCGCCTCATCCCACCGTTTCTCCCGAACCAGCATTTCCCCCAAATTGTGATAAGCTGTTGCCAGCTTGGGGTTTAACTTAATTGCCCGCGAATAACATTCAATAGCGCGATCGAACTTTTCCAATTCCACCAAACTATTTCCCAGAGTGACGTGCTCGTCAGCAGTTGCCCAATTTGGCTCGATATTAAAAGCTTGATACCAACAGTCTGCCGCCTCTTCTCGCTTCTCTAACTGCGTCCAAATTCTCGCCAACTGCCGATAAGCAGCAGCAAAATTAGGCGCTAGCGAAATCGCTTTTTCACAATTGGCGATCGCCTTTTCCCACTGTTTCCCCTGAGAATACAAAATGCCGAGATTAGCATAAACTTCCGGCAAATTTGGATTGCGATCGATCGCCGATTCATACCACTGCTTAGCTTGCTCGATTTCACCTCGAACCTGCATCACCTTTCCCAGCGTCTGGCAAGCTGCAGCCAAATTCGGTTCAATTTTCAACGCTGACTCGCAAGCAGCAACTGCCTCCTTCAACTTTCCTTCGGCTAAATAAACTTCTGCTTGCCGACTCAAATCAACCGCTGCCTTTTCCATCTTCTCAATCGAGGGCATAATTAAACTTTCTCCAGACACCAACTAACCCAAACCCACCACCTCAACCATCCTTTTCAGCGAACTCAAGTTCACCAAAATATCCTCAGTCAGGGAATTCTGATACATCAACTGTCTAATAGGATAGCATTCAAAAGCCTCCCCCGCTAAAAAGTAATGTTCCAACTGCAAATATTGACTAATTCCCCAGTAATAATGGCTGATATAGTGAGGCGACACCAACTCAATTACTTTAGTTCCCTGGTGACAAAAAATCGTATTTGTCAAGCCGCTGCCGTGGGCAGCAACTATCACCTCAGCGTGGTAAAAATGAGCTATTTGCTCTGCCAAAGACATCGACTCAGGCAAAATAGAAACAAAGCCAAATTTCTCCAGAACCTCAACCACATCTTCTTCGTTCAAAACTCGTCGATATCTTGCCTTGCTGCGGCTGATGTAAATGCGTTTTGGATAGCGCAAACTCGGTATCATTCCCTTGAGAAACTCCCGCCTCAAAAAATCCATCGCCCACCCCGAAGGCCAGCCCAAATATCCAGCAAAAGACGGCACAATTAACTCTGTTGCTTGAATGTGAGGCAATCGATCGCTCTCCCAGACTTTCTCTTGAGGAATGCCCAGAATTCTCAGACTTTCCCGCTGAAATTGGTGCTGACAACTATTCACCAAAAACCAATCAATTTCCGCCAAATCCCTACCGCTGTGCCGCAGCAATTCTATCCTCGGCAAAACGTCAACCATCCAGTGAAAATAGACATTTCCCGACAAACCAGAAAGCACCGCCACGCTGCCGTCAATTTGCTTTAAACCTGGAAATGATTCTAACTGAAAAACACTGTGTTTTCTAACATCATGCTTTTCGCATCCAGGTAAAAACCCCGGATAATCTCTCGACACATCAGCCAACAAATAATTGTCAGGAGTAATTACAGCGATCGCCTTGCAAATCAGCCAATAATTTTCCTGCGGCACAATCCAAACTCGCCCGTTGGGAATCTGTGCCACAAAAGTCTTTGGCTGCGCCACAGGTATGGGTTGCGAGTTTGACAAACGGCACACTCCCCAACCCAAATGCACCGGATCGAACCACTTAGAAAGTCGCTGCAAACACAGCCCGCAAGTTAACCCGGCACACTCGGAACTGGCCAATTTGGAATTGGATCTCGCAAATTGGGAATTGGGAATATTTTCGGCACTTGCTTCGGGTGCCGATTTCCAAAAAATTTCCACATAATTGTCAGCATCTAACTTAGCATTAACCAGCCAATCCCAGCTCGATAAATAAATACCGTGAGGAGGTTTTATAGAAGTGCTATCTGGCAATATAAAGCTCTTTTTTTTCCACTCTTTCTGATTCCCATAACCGTGCAATTGCAGCTCTAAAACTTTTTGATAATAATCAATCGCCCGTTCCCAGCGCCCCTGTTTTTCCAGCAGTTTTGCCAACTCAAAATAAACCTGCGCTAAAGCAGGTTGAATCGTCAAAGCCATGCGGTAAACTGCAATTGCTGCGCTGAACCGCTGTTGCTGGGCTAAGGAATTTCCCACCCGCCAGTAAAGCTCTGCATTTTTGGGCTGAATTTGCAAAGCTTTTTGATAATAAACGGCGGCCGATTCGTGTCCGCCGTACTCTGTTAGAGCATTTCCCAAATGCAAGTAAATTTCGGCTAAATTATCGCAAATTTCAGCAATTGGTAATGGGGCATTGGGCATTGGGCATTGGGCATTGGGCATTGGGCATTGGGCATTGGGAATAGTTTCTTTTTCTTCCTTCTTCCTTCTTCCTTCTTCCTTCTTCCTTCCAGTTAGTGCTGTGAGAAATCGATCGCACGCAGCGATCGCCCTTGACAATTCATCATCTTCTACAGCAACAACTGTGTGCCTGTCTCCCAAGCGGCAGTAAGCGTCAACAAAATCAGGCTTCAGAGCTATGGCTCGCTCAAAATAAGGTATGGCTTCAGCAATTTTGCCCAAAACCATCAAAGAAAACCCAGCGTCTGTATAGCCCGAAATATAGTCGGAATTGAGCTCGATGGCGCGATCGAAACAAGCAAGCGCCGCCGAATGTTCCCCCTGTAATTGCCACGCTTTCCCCAAATTGTAGTGAGCCAAAACCATGTCCGGCTCCAACTCAATAGCTGTGAGGTAAGATGCGATCGCCCTTTCCGGACTTTTGTCCAGCAAGGCTTGACCCAAATTATTGTGCAGCGTTGCCCAATCCGGCTTAATCTCCATCGCCCGCTGGTAAAGCTCGATCGCCTCCGCGGCCCGATCCTCCTTTAGCAAAATCACACCCAGATTGCTGTAAGCTTCCACGTAATCCGGCTTCAGAGCAATCACCTGTCGGTAGGTATCCATTGCCGCTTCGAGCTGACTATTTTCATCTAAAACCACAGCCAGATTGTAGAAAGCATCGAGATAATTGGGTTTGTTGGCGATCGCATTTCGGTAACAGCCGATCGCCCCCAACAAATTACCCTGCTTGTGAAAAATATTTCCCAAGTTATAATGAAGTTCCGCCCAGTCTGGTTTCAAATCCAGAGCTTGCCGGTAGTGAAAAACCGCTTCATCCAGCCACGAATAGTCGCTGTAAAGTTGACCCAAATAAGCATGAGCCAGAAAAAACTGCGGCGAAATCTCCAAAGCTTGCACAAAAGCGTCTCTTGCCGCCGTCGGATCGCCTTGAGCTTCGAGGATTTCGCCTAAAGTCGTGTAAGCCGAGGGCGAAAACGGTTGAAGTTCGATCGCCTTTTTGCAAAACTCGATCGCCTCCGTTAACTTCCCCCGGTTCAAATAAATTTGGGCTTGCCGGATATATTCTTCAGTGCTCATTGCTAGCCAGCAGTTGCGGTTTTTTTACCGCTTCAGTAAAACCTAGAACTTCTAATTTTAAAACTTTGTATTTATATTTTGCCCGATCGGGCGATCGATTAATTTTATCAATAGCTGTCGATCGATTTTTTTGTACTGCCCCTGCTTCAGTTCCTGCATTGAATATTTCAACCTCACCCCGCTTGTGGCAGAGTGAGGTTGAAATCCTTTAAAACTATCGGCTTTGTGAGAACAGCCCCAAATCTTATCTGGTGCTGCCCCACCACAGCCAGTTGTTTTAGAACAACTCGAAGTTGTTCGAGGTGATCGTCAGGCCAGGCTGCAACTGAGCCACAGTTAGCACTCCGCTGTTGCCGTTGAAGAACAACGTACCGCTTGTTGGGTCGTAGACCAACTTGTTCGTTGTGGCAGATCCTGGGGTGGCTGCGTTGAAATTAGAAACGACGACAAACTCGCTTGCCTCGAAGCTGGTGCCTAAACCAGAGAACACACCACCCGATTTCAAGCGGATCTTATCTTCGCCTGGGGTAAAGTCAGTGATCGTGTCTACGCCGTAATCGCCACCGCTGGAGAAGAAGTAGAACGTATCGCTGCCAGCACCGCCGGTCAGGACATCGCTGCCTCTGTCGCCAGAGATAAAGTCATTGCCATCACCGCCATTGACAGTATCGTTGTCTTTACCGCCGAACAGGCTGTCGTTGCCAGCGCCGCCGCCGACAATATCGTTGCCCATGCCGCCAAAGACTGTATCGTTGCCAGCGCCACCGAGTACGGTGTCGTTGCCTTTGTCGCCAGAAATCAAGTCATTGCCATCACCGCCGTCAACGAGGTCATCCCCTTTACCAGCAAAGATGACGTCATCGCCGCTGCCGCCAGCGACCACATCGGCGCCACTTCCTGAAAAGACAGTATCGTTGCCGTCACCGCCGCCGATACTGTCATTGCCGCCTCCGGTAATAATCAGCTCGTTGCCACCGCCACCAGCGACGACATCATTGCCCCCAAAAGTCAGGATGATATCGTTGCCGGGGCCGCCGTTCAACCTGTTATCGGTGGTTGTGCCAATAACGGTTGAGCCACCATTACCACCTGGTAGTGAACTTGCTGGGGTTGTTGGATTAGTTACCTGGGTCATTTACACTCCTCCTAAAAGATCAATCATTTTTCTACAATACACTTTTCCCTCCAAAGGGATTCAATAAATGAAACCGGACATCGGTTGAGACCCTAATTGACCCGGCTGCTATAAGCTGTCATGTAATTTAAATTGTCAGCAGCGGGCCTGCGAGCGCGAGTTGAATCCTGTATTCGTTGAGCAGCAAATCTCGGTTGTTTCCTGCTTTTGACTCTCGACTCCACCACTGCCTCCTCTAACACGAAAATATTCCACTTAAACGTTTGCGAGTTTACCATAATGACCGTCGGTGTGGCTAGTCATTATTAAAACAATAGCCGGAAGATACACAGAGACCATTTTTTAATTGGAGTATGCTCTCAAGATTGAGAAGTTGCACCGGGCCCTTGGCACTGTCGATCGCCGGAGAGTTCGATCGCCCGCAATGGGGCTGGAACTGACCTGCGATTGCTTTTAAGTACAATGTAGTTGACCTGACTTTTGATTTTCGCCAATAGTTCCCCAGAAATCAAAATTTATTAGCTGGCTTTGAAAGCAAGCCCGTGCACGCTGGAGGCCGGATTCAATCAAAAGTGCGTCCCAACACAGTCCCGGACGGACTTTTGATTGAATCACCTTGATGTTTTCAGCCAAATCCCTCACGCTCAACGCAGGATTTTGGCTAAAAAACCCAGTTTTTCAACCCCCAATCCGTCATTTCCACCGTGCTCCACATCCATCCGGACAATCAGACAAAGCAGCGCTCGTCATTTGGTGAAGTTGGGATGAACCGTGGGTCGGTAGATTTGTGACGGTACTGTGACTAGATTTTAGATTTTATATTTTAGATTTACTCCAGAGATGAATCTGGGAACTGGAACTAGGATATAAAATTTTTTACTGCTGGCGAATCCTGCCCCAGTTATGGGTTGGCCCAATTGTAGTTATCAATAATTTCTTTGTTTATAATGCTGAAGCCATCATTTTTGTGATGGCATCTATCGGAGCCAAGGTAAAATTCTTACCTGCCTACTCGCCGGGTTTATCTCCGATAGAGTTTTAGTGGGTCAAAATTCAAGCGATTTTCCGTTCTCAAGGATATTCACCTTCAAATGTTCTTGATGAAGCGATTACTACAGCTATTAATGCTTTTACTGATGAAAATGCTTGGCCATCCTTTCAGCTCTCTGGTCTCTTTTGAGAACAAATTAAATAGTTAACTTTGGTGGTACATTCGATGGCTAATACCTGTGAGTTAAAATATTAATATTTTACCCAATATTTGTTTCCTAATTGTTGTTAACTTCGAGCTGATCATTAACGCTTAGCAAATTCCCCGAAATTTAGTTCGGCATTCCTTCAGAGAAAATCTCTACTATTTATTCCGAGCGGTGTGCTTCTAGGTGCGCTGGTGACTGGTGGGAATTGCTCTGGCTGTCGTAGCTGTAGATTTGAGCGTCACTCTCGACAATATAATTGATGGAAGTAGCTCCATAGTATGCCAGCGCTAGCAGCGACAATAGATGAAGAACTCTATAAATTGGTTTCTCAGATACTTGGTTCATTTTGACTCCTACTTTTTATGCAAATAGCGAATGTGGATACCGTGACGGCACTTTTTTTTAGAAGTTCCCAAACATCTAGCACCCCTAAAAATTTTGCTGGCTCCCGTTATACACTCCTGATGAGCGATCGCCCAAAATAAGTCGTACTTGCGATTTGAAACAGTTTTTGTTGCCTATTTCATATTGCAGTCTCTGCCTTGAATTGTCTATCTAACTGCGGTAAGAGTTAGGCTATTGGGGCGCAGACGAGCTCTACATTTTCCTGTTTAGAGCTGCTACACTTTGAAAAAAGCGAGCTAGAAAAGCTTACAGAGTAAAGATCCTAGCTGTCTTTCAACTCCTCGCCCGGATTTTCCCACCTTCGATTAATGGTAGGTAGCAGCCGGAAGTATAAAAATTCTTAAGTTGGTCAACGGCAGGCGAAAATATGTCTGAAGTTATATTTTTTCAAGCAACAGGCCATGTTAAATTACATATTAATTTTGAGCTTTGTTGAGGTGGCAGATAATTTTTGGCTAAAAAATTTTGTGGTCGCTGTCCGATAATTTGAGTCTGACAATTTTGCCTGAACAATTTTTACTGAGCCGCACCATTAAATCACGATCTGACAAAAAAAAGTACGCATCAGTCGATTGGAGACTTCGGTGTGATACGTTCAGCGACCGCTGAGTCAATCTCGCTTAGTTGAACGATTTGAGATTTGAGATTTATTCCACAGAGGAATCTAAGAGCTTGAACAAAAGCCTAAAATTTTGGGCGGTTGGCGACTCCTCTCGGAAACTTGTATCCGTTTTGGGGCAGATTCAAAAAGCAGAAGGCAGAATTAGATAGCGGTAAAAAAATACTGTTTTAGGATTCAGAATTTTTATTGGGTTCTACCTTCTCGCTACATTTTTTCACACTGAAACAAAATAAATTACTCGCTGCCCGGAGTGAGGCACGCCGAATAATTTAGGCTCACATAAGCGACTGTGTTGAAGCCAGTTACTTCCATAATTTATTATAATTCTTGCTCGCAGTGAGCTGTTTTTACAACAGACTTTTGGCTGGTAATTTGCAAAAGGGATAGGGGCAGAACAACAGGCCAAAAGAGAGGCCCGATGATTAAGGCTGTCCAAGAGATCAAGTCTTTTTTAGATGTCGCAGTATCATTCCAAAAACTTTTGAACCAAACAATAAAAACGATTAAGGCAATCGAAAAGTAGCTAATCATTATCATTTTTTTACCTGCCTGCCTATAAATTGGATAGAAGTATTTATAATTATTGTATCTCAGGCCGTGGCTCGTCGATCGCAACTTTATGCCCTGAGCTGCAAGCTGCAAGTATCTAAAACCCAAAGTTACACAGCTATTGAAGTCCAGAGCCTGCGATGTTGAGCGGACTTACTCTCGCTGCGCGGCGGTCTTGGGAACTCAAAGCCTTGTGTTCAGAGCTTTTCGAGATTTTGTCAAACCTTGAGGCTACCACCCAAATCATAGCTTATGCGATCGAGGTCTTTGGTTTACTGTGATTTAACTCACGTATACTCACAGACTTCGGTCACAAATCGAGCCAAGAACGATCACACAGCTTAGCCGACTGCAATCACCCTACTCTTTTCTCCAATGCTCGATATTATAATCGTCGAGTTCAACGAGATTTCATGCAAGCTCTGACTTTAAAATCTGATCGCGCGATCGCTGAACTGTTCTATCAAGTCACTCATTCAGGCAATCTAACTCGCACTGAAAGCCACGGACTGCGCGAACTCTGCCAAAGCGCTCTCAGCGAAGACGCCAGAGATGCAGTCAACCGCCTACTGCACGCTATCCGCCGCGGATGGGTCAGGATTTCTGATTAGTCCCCTCACACAAGAAGTTGAGATGAGTATTTCTACTTTCTCTCCTCTCAAGCTTTGCCAACAATAAGATTTTTGTGAGTAGGTCGCTGCATTAACCCTCTCCAAAAAAAATTGTACTGCGATCTAAAAGCTCGACCCGGTTTCTTGAAGAAGCCGGGATTTTTGATTTGAAGCAGCCAGTCGATTTTAGATTTTAGATTTTAGATTTTAGATTGACTTCACAGATAAATGTGGGAGCTTGAACTAGAGCTTAAAATATTGCGCTGCTGGGGACTCCTATGGAAAACTTGGATCTGTCTTTGGGCGGGTCATTAAGTATATTCACGGAAAAAAGACCACACCAAGAAACTAGGTAAATGTAAGTAAAAGCGGGCTTCTAAACACGCTAAAAGTTTTACGTTGAATTAAGCTGAGCGATTTCGCTAGCAGTCATTAGTAATCTATTAATAGATAAATATTAATTTATTTGTCACCGTTTCTTAACCAAAAGTAGAGATGTGGGAGTTGCCAGAAGCGAGGAATCTGCACGGGGTTTGTGTTTCAAGTAGCAGGGCTATCGAGAAAACATCCGATCCCCAAGTCCCACTGACACAAATCACTCATCAAGAGCCAATCGATCACATTTACTCCCGTAGTTGAATCACATAAATTTTGGAAAAATTAGTCAATACTGTCAAAAGTGAGTTCAGAAAAAAACACATGATGAAAACCCAAACGCTTTTACCTCAATTTACTATTGCAGAGCTAGTCTTTCAGGTATATCACTCCGGTCTGCTGACTCCCACTCACCGACAACAGCTCAAGACAGCCCTGTTAAATGACAGTCTTACCGAAGAAGATCAAACAGCCATCAACCGCTTGCTCCACGCCGTTCGCCGGGGCTGGCTGAAGGTTGTAGATTAAATTATCGCCAATTTTTTTTGCCACTCTCTTTAAATGAACTGTCAGTCAATTTTGGATTTTAGACTTCCGCAAGCGCTCAGTCGAACCGTGGAGTCCCGCTCACTCGAACAATTTGAGATTTTAGATTTACTCCACAGATGAATATGGGAGCTTGAACAAGACTCTAAAATTTTTGCCTCTCCACAACACGAGTCCGGGGCTTCTCTCGATTTTTGGGCGCCTGAGATCAACGCAGAATTAAATCCCCTTAAAAAAATCAGGCATTAGCCTAAATGTAGGGTGCGCCACAGGCACCCTGCGGTTTTAACTTCTATTTTTTCAGCTTATTTAGTCAGAGATGTTGCCGTCAGGCATCATCGCCTCTCTCAGATTCGCTTCATTCAAATTTGTCCCGCGCAAAGAAGCTTGATGCAAGTTTGCTCCCCGGAGATTTGCTCCCTTAAGGGAAACTCCGCTCAAATCTGCTTGATGGAGATTTGCACAGCTCAAGTTAGCTCCGCTCAAATCGGCTCCCTTCAAATCCGCTTTTTCCAGATTTGCTTCCGTCAAATTTGCCCAGCTCAGATTTGCTTGAGTTAAGTTAGCACGGCTAAGGTCAGCTTGTGTTAAGTTCGCGTCGGTTAAATTTGCTTTACTGAGGTTGATGCCGCAAAGTTTTACTTCTGTCAAGTTTGCACCTTGCAAGTTAGCGTTAACTGCATAAACTTGAATCAAAATTGCCCCCTGAAGGTTTGCATCTCTCATGTCTGCACCCCTGAGACTCGCCCCCGTTAAATCGGCCCCGCTGAACACGACACTCCGCAAGATGGCTCCGCTCAAGTTCGCTCCCACTGCGTCGCATTCGCCAAAATTAGCGGACATGAGGTTTGCTTGGGAGAGGTTGGCTTGGCTGATATCTGCTTGATACAGATTAGCTCTGTAGAGGGTGAGACCGATCGAATTTGCACCTTTTAAATTAGCGTGACTCAGGTCAATATCGCGCAAATTTGTCCTTGACATATGGACACCGCTCAGGTCTACTTTGTGAAAAACCCGTTCTCCGGCTGCATACCGTCTGAGAAGTTCCTCTGCATCCATGTCATTTTCCCCAAAATAATTAATAATACCTTTGATATTTCAATAATATTAGGAATGAGTGACCTTTACGTTTCTTGGCCTGAGTACCATCGGAAAATTGAGGATTTGGCTGTAAAAATTGAGGAATCTCAGTGGAAATTCGATCGCATTGTCTGTCTGGCGAGGGGAGGGCTGCGGGTTGGGGATACTCTGTCGCGGATTTTCGACAAGCCTCTGGCAATTTTAGCTGCCTCGTCCTATGGTGGGGCCGAGGGGAAAGTCCGGGGCGCGATCGAGTTTGCGCGCGATTTGACAATGGTGGGCGATAATTTGGGCACCCACATTCTTCTGATTGACGATTTGGTGGATTCGGGAATTAGTTTAGAGCAAGGTATCGCTTGGCTGAAGAGTCGCTACGGCGAGGATATTCAGGAAATTCGGACTGCTGTACTCTGGTACAAGGCTTGTTCTGTTGCGAAGCCGGATTATTATGTAGATTATTTGGCTGACAATCCTTGGATTCACCAACCTTTTGAAATGTACGAAAAGATGAGTGCGGCTGATTTGGTGGCGAAAGTTGGGAGTTAGTGAATAAAAGCTAAAATCTGGTCAACCTTTAATAGGGTTTTGCCGATATAGCAAAACCATTTGATTTGTAAACAATCGATTCAATCATCACAAGCGTTTCAGGTTGTTCTACATTCATGACTCAAATAGACTTGCTATATCTTGCACTTTTTGGCATAGTCCGTCAGGGGTGGAAACCAGTGTCTCATAGCTAAAGTCCTCTCAAAGAAAACTGAATATTTATTAAAGTTGGGCAGTCGGTTTGAACCGACTTTAGCTATGAGACGGGGAATTAATTCACTCCTAGGGCTTGTGGGTAAGTGCAAGTCTGCTGATACAATTAGCGAACCGAAAGAATACGATCGCCCAATTCCATACTATCTGCCAAAACTTCCTGCCGCGCCCACCTATCCGCAGCCAAAATATCGTCTAAAGCAGGGCTTTCACAGTTATCGACTTGATGTTTGTCGCACGCCTTCTCAATCAACTTCGGAATATCCAAAAACTGAATCTTCTCCTCCAAAAATAGCGCTACCGCCTGTTCATTTGCCGCATTCAGCACCGCAGGCATCGAACCGCCCGCACGTCCCGCCGCATAAGCCAACTGCATACAAGGATACTTTTCATGGTCGGGTTCTCGGAAAGTCAAATCCCCAGCTTTCACCAAATCCAGCGGTTTCCAATCCGTATGAATTCGCTCCGGCCAAGACAAAGCGTAAAGCAGCGGCAATCGCATATCCGGCCATCCCAATTGCGCCAAAACAGAGGTATCTTGCAGCTCAATTAACGAGTGAATTATACTTTGGGGATGGATGACAATATCAATGTCGTCATAATCCATTCCGAATAAGTAATGAGCCTCGATTACTTCTAATCCTTTATTCATCAAAGTAGCAGAATCAATCGTAATTTTCTGCCCCATCGACCAATTCGGATGTTTCAAAGCATCGGCTACTGTTACTTCTGCTAATTTGTCGATCGGCAAATCTCGAAAAGAACCCCCCGAAGCAGTGAGAATAATTCGTCGCAACCCGCCAACCATAACACCTTGGAGGCACTGAAAAATTGCCGAATGTTCCGAGTCAGCCGGTAATATTTTAACGCCGTATTTTTCGATTAAGGGGTTGACAACGGGGCCCCCTGCGATTAATGTTTCTTTATTGGCTAAGGCGATATCTTTACCTGCTTTGATTGCCGCAATTGTTGGCAGCAAACCGGCACAGCCAACTATGCCGGTGACGACGGCTTGAGCATCGCCGTATTTGGCAACTTCGACAACGCCTGACTCGCCAGCAAGTAAAATAGGTTGAGGGTCGATGTCTGCGATCGCCTCCTTCAATTCCAGTAATTTATCTTCGTCGCAAACCGCGACAATCTCCGGTCTAAACTGGCGAATTTGCTGGGCCAGCAACGTTACATTTCGTCCGGCAGTTAACCCGACAATCCGAAATTGATCGGGGTATTGAGCTACAATATCCAGAGTCTGAGTGCCGATGGAGCCTGTGGAACCGAGAAGAGTTATTGCTTTCACAATTGTTTAATGTTTTGTGGATTATTCTAATATTACGATTGCGGGGATAAAAATTAGTGGTTAACTATTGCGTGGAAAGCACATTCGATGGAATCATATTTTGAGTGACCACCTAGTGCCAGATTTCATGCAGAATAGGGAAAATTTTGCTGATGACCGTGAGGACATCAGTGTCTCGATCGCCGAAAATAGAGAGGAAGGTCGATCGCAGCTACCGTCGAGTTTGGTTTGGGCGATCGCTACTGCTGCGGCAATTTTCTTTTTGTGTAGCAGTTTACGGCACGCTTTATTCCAATCAACTGCTTTCGATTTGGGAATTTTTGACCAAGCAATTTACTTAATCAGCCAAAACCAAACGCCTTTTTCTTCTTTAATGGGGATTCATATTTTGGGCGATCACGCAGCGGTAATTTATTATCCGCTAGCTTGGCTGTACAAAATTTACCCGGATGTGCATTGGCTGCTGTTGGTACAAGCAGTTGCTTTATCCCTGGGGGCTTGGCCTACCTGGAGTTTAGCGCGTTTGGCAGGTTTAAATCAAGAACAATCCCGTGCGATCGCATTGATTTATTTGCTCTATCCGGTGGTATTTAACATCAATTTATTTGATTTTCACCCGGAAGTAATCGCTTTACCGGCACTTTTGGGAGCAATTTTGGCGGCGCGTTTAAATAAAATTGTATGGTTTTGTACCGCTATTCTGTTAGTTTTGAGTTGCAAGGCAGTTTTGTCCCTAACCGTTGTTGCTATGGGTTTCTGGCTGTTTTTTTGCGAAAAAAAGCAACGGTACGGGGCGATCGCACTTTTGCTCGGTGCAGCTTGGTTTTTGATAGCTTCCCAGAAAATCATCCCCTTCTTTAGCGGCAGCGAAGTCGCTGGAGTCGGGCGCTACAGCTATTTAGGCAAATCCGTACTAGAAATTATCATCAATCTCATATTAAAACCACAGTTAGTATTAGGAAAAATTTTTTCCTTCGATACATTCAAATATTTATTTCTCCTCACCTTACCTGTGATTTGGCTGCTATTGCCATTTTCCGGCAAACTACGCCTACAATATCTAACAGCGCTAATTCCTGCCATCCCTACCCTGCTGATCAATATCCTCTCTGACTTGTCATTTCAACGCAGCTTAGCCTATCAGTATTCAGTGCCTGTAATTCCCTTTTTATTTTTAGCAGTAATCGCGAAGGAAGAAACCAGGAACAGGGAAGAAATAAAAGACAACAAGGAAGAGGATAAAGCAAATAAACAACATTTTTTAACATGGGTCAATCTGCGACAATTTAAAAACTTCCGAATTTCTCAACTTTGGCAGGGAATTCAATTGCCGAGAATCATGATAATTTGGTCATTACTAATTTTCCTCTGTGTGGGCGAATATAAAGATTTTTATCTGTACATAAATAGACTAGATACCTGGCAAGCTACACGCGAAGCAGTCGCACAAGTTCAACCGCAAAGCAGTATTTTAACAGATAATAGACTGGCCCCTCACTTGGCCCACCGCCCAATAGTAAAATTGCTGTCACAAATTTCGCCCCAAACAAAATTACCTGAATTTCAATACATATTATTAAACCTGCGCTATCCCTGGCCTGATACTGAAAAAATTGGTGATACCTTAGCAAATCAACTTAAAAAATCTCCCGATTTTAAATTAACTTATCAAAAAAACGAAGTCCTGCTATTTAAACGAATCGCTGATTAAACTTATAAAATGGTAACTTTAAAATCTCTAAAATCTCATCCAGTATTTTTAATGATTGTCGTGACAACGATAGTCTTATTTACCGCCAGCAGCGCGCGGCACGCTTTGTTTCAGTCAACTGCATTCGACTTAGCAATTTTTGACCAAGCAATTTATTTAATCTCCCAAAATCAAACGCCATTTTCCTCTTTAATGGCAATAAATATTTTGGGCGATCACGCTGCTTTTATATTCTATCCACTAGCTTTACTTTACAAAATATATCCAGATGTTCACTGGCTTTTTTTAGTGCAAGCTGTTTCCCTAGCTTTAGGGGCTTGGCCGAGTTGGAGTTTAGCACGTCAAGCCGGATTAAACGAACGAAAAGCAATTGCAATTTCAGTCGTATATCTGCTTTATCCCGCAGTATTTAATGTCAATCTCTTCGACTTCCACCCAGAAGTAACTGCTTTACCAGCAATGCTAGCAGCAATCTTAGCAGCGAGGCTGAATAAAACCTTGTGGTTTTGTGCTGCAATTGTATTAGTTTTGAGCTGCAAAGCCGTACTATCTTTAATTGTGGCTGCGATGGGTTTGTGGCTGTTGTGTTTTGACAAAAAACGCAAGTGTGGACTCATAGCTCTCTTTCTAGGCGCGGGTTGGTTCCTGGTAGCTACTCAGGCAGTTATACCGTATTTTAATCAGGGAAGAGAACACGCGGGAATCGGGCGATATCAATATTTGGGAAACTCGGTATTTGAAATTGCTATTAATTTAATAGTGAAACCAAATCTAGTTTTAGGGCGTTTGTTTTCTTTAGCGACTTTTGAATATTTAGCATTATTGCTATTACCTGTAATTTGGTGGTTGTCCCCACGTCATCTGTCATCTTTAATTAGTGCTGGACCAATGTTGGCGATGAATATTCTTTCCGATATCCCCGCTCAGCGGGATTTAATTCATCAATATTCTGTGCCGATATTGCCTTTTTTGTTGGTTGCCGTAATTTCCAGTTTAGCAGCTAGCAATCAGCAAAAGGGAAAAACAATATTTGATAGATTGCCAATTCCTAATTATCCATTGCCTAGACTCATTGTAATTTGGTCGTTGATTGCTTTCTTAGCTTTAGCCAAATACGGCTATTTTTGGACTATTTATTTAAATGGGTTCGACACTTTGCCAGCTACCAAAGAGGCAATTTCTCTTGTTGAAACCAAAGGCAGTATTTTAACAAATGCTCAGATTGCTCCGCACTTAGCGCAGCGCCCTGTAGTAAAATTAACTCTGGCTAACGCACCGCCGGCAAATCTCGCAGAATTTGATTATGTATTGCTGAATTTGCGCTATCCTGGCTGGATGAGCGATCGAGCTTTTGTGGAAAACCTCATAACTAAACTAAAAAACAACCCTCAATTTCAACTAAAATATCAGCGAGACGACATATACCTATTTACTAAGAGTCATTAGTTAGCAGTCAACAGTCAACAGTCAACAGTCAACTAATTCGCGCGAATCCTCCACTTTCAAAGCCTTTCTTGCCAACTTCACGTAAGTTTTCACAGTTTCATAAGGCATTTCCAAATCAGCAGCAATATCAAACAAAGATTCCCCCAATTCCCTGGGCGCCAAAATCGTCGCCCAAGTTTCCGCAACCTCAGCAGCCCGACTTCCACCTCTACGCTTTCTAGGCGCCATAAACTTCTCTGTCAATTCATCTATTCGCGCGGCCAATATGCTTTGTATCGACACTTCAGGGAGGGCTTCTATCAACCCTTGTGCTCGCGTTTGTCCCAATCCAAAAGTTGTTTTGTGGCCAGTGCCGCCGTAAGGCGCTAACCGCCCCAAAGCATAAAATAATTGTACAAAATCAGGGCGAGTGTGAGCCGATCGCCCTAGCCCAAATTCCACAGCCCCAGTGAAACCCGTTACCATGCCTTTTTTGCCCGCCGCTACCTTTTGCGACTCCAATTTGTGGCGGCTAATAATGGCATTTTCATCAATCCAATTCAAAAACTCTGCTTGGTAAAAAATGACGCCATAAAAGTTATTCCAGCGGCGCAAATAGCTGTGAAAAACATTTTCGGGAACTGGCAAAGAGAAGTGATGGCTTTTGCTACGAAAGCTTCTAGGAGTCACAAAACTAAGTTTGATGGTGGGCGAAAAGGAGAGTTCGGCTGTTAATAATTACTGGTAAGTTGTGGGAGCAAAAGCAATATCTCAAGAGCGGATTAGCAGCGGAGCATTTCGCAAATATATCTCTTCGGGCAAATTTTGCAGCCACTGACTCAGCCACTGCACTACTCGCTTTGAAAGTCCTGTTACGTACCAGCGATAAATTCGATCGCCCAAAAGCTGAAATTCTTTGCCACCGGGGAGCTAATCACCTTCCAATCCCGAAATAGTAAAGGCTTTTTCTGACTGTTCATCGTGCAAAAGTTTCGATAAATCCGGGTCAGTTTGGTGTACTTGACCTAAAAACCAAGCGTGCAAACCTATAGCATACTGCGCGTACAGATAGCTAGCAGCGCGGGGAATCAATTCAAACACTAATCCGACTAAATCGGTGTCAGCCGGCCAAATCAGCCCAGAAGGAGGAGATTTTCGATCGCGGGTGTCGGTGCGGTTCGGGGAAGTTGCCCTCAGATGCCGTGCCTATAGCCGTCACAGAAAGAGCGCCGTGCTATCTTATCCGATTTTTATCCCCTTTGGGGGATGATTGTTGAGGGCGATCGAGGGCCCAAATCTTTTGGCAACTCCAAAAACCCGGTCTGCCACAAGTTTTCCGCACCCTCCGGGATAGACAAAAACCAGTAAAAAACCAACAACTTAAAACTCAATCTTTGTCAAGGTTTTCCTCCTTGTAAGTAAACAGAAATATACAAGTGTTTAAAATCACATTGTGCGCTACAATTGTCAAAAGCTCGTAGCATCCTCAACTCCGATCCTAAACTATGAACACAACAGAAAAATCAAAACTCTCCAACGAAAAAACTTTGGAGGCGATGAAGAATTTCTCCGAAACCTACGCCAAGCGCACGGGAACTTACTTTTGTTCTGAACCTTCCGTCACTGCTGTCGTGATAGAAGGACTAGCAAAACACAAAGATGAACTAGGCGCTCCCTTATGCCCTTGTCGGCATTACGAAGATAAAGAAGCCGAAGTCAAAGCCGCCTACTGGAATTGTCCCTGCATTCCCATGCGCGAGCGCAAAGAGTGTCACTGTATGTTATTTCTGACGCCAGATAACGATTTCGCGGGAACTAATCAGGAAATTGGTATGGATCAGATTCAAGCGGTCAGAGAGACTATGTAATCGGTTAAGTAGGCGGTCGTGAAATGGCAGCAGTTTTGAAAACAGGTCGTTATTTTTCCTATTTTTAAGACTTAGCTATAAAAAAATCGATCGCCGCCTACTCAAACACACATCCGCAATCGAAAGTCCCCAATCTCCAATCGAATGACAGAGGAAATCCCGATCGAGTTTTGGCAAGGTATCGAACAGTTTAATAGTCAAGACTTTTATGCTTGTCACGACACACTAGAGGCTTTGTGGATGGAAGCCGGCGAGCCGGAAAAAAGGTTTTATCAGGGAATATTGCAAATTGCCGTCGCGCTTTATCACTTAGGAAATCAAAACTGGCGCGGTGCAGTAATCTTGCTGGGAGAAGGAATAAATCGGCTCAGTTATTATCAGCCGAGTTATGGCGGAATTGCTGTTGAAGACTTGCTTGGACAAAGTGCTAAACTTTTGAGCGCTTTGCAACAAGCTGGCCCGGAAGAAGTAGCTAAATTTGTGCCGCTTGTAACAGGTACAGAAGTCGCAGGCTTGCAATTGCCGCGAATTATCAAACTCAAACGCTGCTGACTTGAGCCGTTGTACGGCTTGAGTTATCTGTGAAGCTCGCAGTTTAAAAGCAATCTGTTGGCGATCGGGGTTAAGTTATCTTGAGGTTATGAGTGGGTTTACTTCAACACGCTCATTATCGAAAGCTGTACTGCAATGAGTTAAATCCTATGTCTCCTATCGAATTGAAGGATAAAGAACTAATTGAAAATGCTCGCTCCATAATCAACAAGCGTTTCAAAGAAGACTTTCACCATGTTGGAGCAGCATTGCGAACAAAGTCGGGCAAAGTCTTTTCCTCTGTCCATTTGGAAGCGTATGTTGGGCGAGTTGCGGTTTGTGCTGAAGCGATTGCGATCGGAATGGCAGCGGCAGCAGGAGATACAGAACTTGAAACAATAGTTGCTGTAGATCGTAAAGGTCGAGTTGTGCCACCGTGCGGTATGTGTCGTGAGTTGATTTCCGATTATGCTCCCGGTTGCAAAGTAATTATTGCGGAGGCGGAGATCATGACTATCAGCCAATTATTGCCTAGAAAATACCAGAGGAGGGATTGATGATGTTCTGGCAAAAACAGCGTCCGATCTCGATCCATTAGGAGAGCGAGTCGTGATTGTGGTTGCAGGCTGCCCGAAACTTCCCGATCGAGGAAACCGTCAAAAAACCTGCTTTCTCCAGCAAATCATCCAAACAGGCGAAGAAAGTGCTGCCAAGATTGCTAGGATAATTGGTTGACGCTCTCCCGCCAGCCGACCGACAAGTGCGGGAGTCTTTCGGGCCGTTAAAATAAAATATTTAACTGATAAGCTGTTGTGCATCTAATCTCCATCAAGAAAAATGTCCCGGTTGCCGTGTCCGGCGTCCTTCACTCAGTCTCAACAGACAAGTTAAATGCTCCCGGTAGCTGATCTGTCAGTGTCAAAACTGGAGGTAATGCCCTTCAGCAATTTTACAAATTTTGAGGCTTGTAAGCTATGATGCCCTCCGCTAAACTACTCAATTCCAGAATATTCAAAGGATTATCGCTGCTGTTGCCCCTGACTCTGGCAGGCGCGATCGCCTCTCCCACCTACCCCCAAGCCGGGCCGCCCCGCACTCTCAGCGTGCGATCGGACATCCAAGAAGCCGACTCAAAAACCGGCATCGTGACAGCCCGCGGCAACGTCCAAATCAATTATCCAGCCCGCCAAATACAAGCAACCGCAGCTCAAGCTCAATACTTCAGCCGCGAGCGCCGGATCATTCTCAGCGGAGATGTTTACGTATTGCAGCAGGGTAACAGCCTGCGCGGCGAAACCATAACATACCTCATCGACGAAGGGCGGTTTATTGCCCTCCCAGACAACCCAGGACAGGTAGAATCTGTTTATCTGGTTGCCCCGGAACAAGATGCGGCAGCCCAAAATGCAGTTGGCTCCCAACGTCCAACTACAGCCCCCCGGTAAAAGTGGCTCGCAGCAGCGAAATTTCGCCTCAGCCAAAACATACTACTTGGGATAGATGCGAAATTTCGTCTTTATAAAACTCACAAACTTGAAAAGGTAAAATTTAAATTAGATACTCATCGCACAAAGCTGCAGTCGGAAATTTAGCTTGTAGAGGTTGCCGGGAGCGAAAATGAAAATTGTACTCGAAAATATTCACAAATCCTACGGAAAACGCAATGTAGTTAGTCGCGTCAACCTTTCGGTAGCCCAAGGAGAAATCGTAGGACTGCTCGGCCCCAACGGTGCCGGTAAAACCACAACATTTTACATAGCAACCGGATTAGAAAAACCAAATCAAGGCACCGTTTGGCTCAACGATTTAAACATCACTAAATTGGCGATGCACCAGCGAGCGCATTTGGGAATTGGCTATCTCGCTCAAGAAGCAAGCATTTTCCGAAACATGAGCGTGCGGGACAACATTTTGTTAGTGCTAGAACAAACTCAAGTGCCGCGCTGGGAATGGCGGGATCGAGTCGATTTCCTATTGCAAGAATTTCGCTTAGAAAAAATAGCATCCAGTTTGGGAATTCAAATATCAGGGGGAGAAAGGCGGCGGACTGAACTGGCCAGAGCATTAGCCGCTGGGCGAGACGGCCCCATGTTCCTATTTTTAGACGAACCGTTTGCAGGCGTCGATCCAATCGCCGTAGACGAAATTCAAACCATTATTGCTAAATTGCGCGATCGTAAAATCGGCATCCTCATCACAGATCACAACGTCCGAGAAACCCTGGAAATTACCGATCGAGCCTACATCATGCGAGACGGCCAAATTTTAGCCTCCGGGGCTGAAGAAGAACTCTATAGCAACCCTTTAGTGCGACAGTATTACTTAGGTGACAACTTCGTGCGATAGTCTTTTGAAGGCATTCGGCAAACGGTCGAATTTGAGATTTTAGATGTTAGATTGAGGAGCAATCTGCGACAACGCGCCACTATGAAAATAGCAATATCCAATTCTTTGAATCCCATCAACTGGCTGCCGAGAATTTCAGTAATGGACTGGTACATTACCAAAGAACTAATCGGGCCATTTCTCTTCGGCGTCGGACTCTTTACATCCGTCGCCGTCACAGTTGGAGCCTTATTTGAATTAGTCCGCAGAGTAACAGAATCCGGCCTTCCCTACAGCGCCGCCATAGAAATTTTTCTCCTGCAAATTCCCTACTTCGTAGTATTGGCTTTCCCCATGTCAATGCTGCTAGCAACCTTAATGGCCTACAGCCGAATGTCCAGCGACAGCGAACTCATCGCCCTCCGCAGTTGCGGAGTTAGCGTTTACCGATTGATACTGCCCGCAGTGATTATGAGTTTAATTGTTGCCGGCTTCACCTTTGCTTTGCAAGAGTTAGTCGTACCCGCCGCCAGCTACAGAGCTACTCTGACTTTAGACAGAGCTCTGAAGCGAGAAAAACCCACATTTCAAGATAAAAATATTATCTACACTGAATTTCGCAAACCAGAAAAAGGCGGCGACGAAATCCTGGCTCGCTTTTTTTATGCAGAACAATTTGACGGCCAGCGAATGAAAGGTTTAACAATTATCGATCGCTCCACCCCAGGCCTCAATCAAATCGTTTCTTCTGAATCCGCTACTTGGAATCCCTCAGAAAATACCTGGGATTTTTTCAACGGAACCGCTTATATAGTAGCTCCTGATGGCTCTTACCGCAATATAGTTAGGTTTCAACACCAGCAATTGCAACTCCCCCGCACGCCCTTAGATTTAGCGGCTAGAGTGCGGGATTTCAAGGAAATGAACATTGCCCAAGCTTTAGAGCGTTTGGATATCATTAAAAACAGTGGCGACGAACCGCAAATTCGCAAATTAAAGGTGCGAATTCAAGAAAAATATGCTTTTCCTTTCGTGTGCATGGTATTTGGTTTAGTGGGAGCAGCTTTGGGAACTCAACCGCGCCGCTCCGGTCGAGGAACGAGTTTTGGTATTAGCGTAGTTGTGATTTTTACTTACTACGTATTTTCTTTCATCACCAGTTCTATGGGCGTGAAAGCTGTTTTGACTCCGATTCTTTCGGCTTGGCTGCCGATCGTGTTTGGCTTGGGAATCGGGGGATTGTTGTTGGTGCGGGCTGCGGCTAGGTAAGTTTTACCAATAACATTGGGCATGGGTAATTTGGAACTTGTAAGGCCCTTCCACTGCCTTCGGCTCCTTCCCTTCGACTACGCCGAGGAGCACCGAAGTCGAAGGGCATGAACCGCCTAGCCTAAGTCGTGCGAATTGATAATATCGTTTTCGTGGCCGAACTTCCTTCATTTAAGGATTAGAAAAAGTATTGATTTCGCCGCCGCCAATGTAGCGTCCCGGAGCCAGGGAGCCGGGTGTAGCAAAAGTTTGAGGTTGAATGGGCTGCACGCCCTGATTTGTGTTTGGGGGAACAACTCCAAAGTTAGGCTGCTCCGGCAAATTAAGCTGACTCGGTGGAGGTGTTTGAAATTGAGAATTCGCTGCATTGGGAGAGAATTGAGGGCTAATTATCTTGCTTCCCCCAATCCCATTTGGAAAGGGAGATGGAGCGACATTTGGAAGTAGAGGTGTTGGCGAAGGTATGGCTACTGGAAGTGCCACAGATGGAACTTCAGGTGCGAAGCCTGAACCAGAAAAATTAGTTTGGTAGGGATTTTTCGGCAAAGCCACCGTTGCAGCCCCTGCATTAATTTCGGGAAGGTTCGGTACTCTGGAATTTAACCCAGCCAAGGGTTCAGGGACTGTAGCTGTCGGTTTTAAGAATTCTTGAGATTCCTTGCTCACAGTATTTGTCGGAGCCACAAGTGGGGGAAGTGCTGTGGGAACATTCACAGGATTTGCTCCACTTTGAGCTTTAGCGGTCGTTGGGAGCAAATTTGTCGCATTTGCTGATGCCGGATCGGAAGCCGGTCGATCGAGCAATTTAGCCGAGTCAGCAGTTTTCTGAGCCGCAGCCGCCGTTGCCGAAGCGGTAGCAACGACGTATTTTTTCATAGCTGCTTGCAGCGGACTCAAAGGCAGAGAATTGTCGTTTTGTTTGCCTGAATTAGCATCACTCGACGCCTGCGATAAAGTTGCTGTCGCTGTACCCCCAGACTCAGGCTTGATCGTTTGTATGCCGGAAGTCAGTCTCCCACTGCCAGATAAACTCAACGCTGATGTTGCGTTTGAACTTGGCAAGCTGGAATTTTGAGGGTTATTATTTTCCGCCTCGACAGCAGGATTTGGTAAATTTGGCAAGGGGAAAAATCCGCTGCTTCCTACCCGCTTGGGGGCTGAAGATGGCTGAGGAGTTTCTAAGTCCCGAGCTCGAAGTTCCTCGAATAAACCTTTGCTTTTTACGACTGATGAATTTAACAAGTTCACTTCAGAAGAAGTAGAGCCATTAAACTGATTGACTAGCACTGGTGAGCTGTCGATTTCAGCCGCAATGGCGGTATCTTCAGCAGATAGTCCCGATAGCGAAGCTGGATTGTTTGTGGCTACTTCTTCTGCGCCATCTATGCTCAACCTTTCTGGATTTACAGAGACCTCCCAGATAAATAACCCCCCCGCACACAGCACGGCTAGGGGAGCCCAAACGGCCGGTTGGGTCCAGTGGCGCAACCGCGCTATCAGATAGCGGACAGATGTAGGAAATCGCTTGAAAATTGACATAGTTTTGCTTCCATCCGAGCGTGCGGATTTAAAACTATTTTCCCTAGTCTACCACATCAATCTTGATTATTTTTGCTATGCCGGGGTAAGTGAGATCTGGAGCATCTCGGTTTGGCTTTTACTGTCGGTGTGCGATCGTCCGGCTCGCTATATTTATAGACTTTGCTGTGCGGGACGGATCGGAGTCCCCAAAAACGCTTTTTAATTTCTGCAGAGATGCTCCGAGTAAGATCAAACTTTTGATTGAAAGTTGCGAAAGCTCAATGCAACAGATGAAAATCTATAAAGCACTGGTAGAAATATGTCTTGCTTTCCTTAAATCAAGGGGCATAAGATGATAAAATGTTATGGGATGCGGTGTGCGGCCTGCCGAGCCTGTCAGCAGATCGACCTCAAAACAAAATGTCAAGGTAAAATTGGCAATTGCTGAGAACAACACTCAAGGAAATTTGAGAGGAAATTAATGAAAAAAGTAGTTGAAGTATTAGCAAATCGGGAACAACTAATAGATCGATCGCTGGAAATTGTGCTGTCGAAAATTTCAGCAGCCATAGCAGAACGCGGACTTTGTACGATCGCCTTAGCCGGCGGAAGCACACCCGAACCGCTCTACAGAGCGCTCTGTGCCCAAGACCTGCCGTGGGACAAAATTCACGTTTTCTGGGGCGACGAACGCTACGTTCCCCCAGAACACCCAGACAGCAATCAAAAAATGGCGCGCCTGGCGTGGCTCGATCGAGTGAATATCCCGGCCAGCAACATCCACCCCATGCCCACAGGTGCGGCCGACCCCGAAGCCGACGCCTCAGCCCACCAAACCGAATTGCAGCAGTTCTTCAAAGTATCCGAGGGTGAGTTTCCTGCTTTCGACATCATTCTCTTGGGCATAGGAGACGACGCCCACACAGCCTCTCTATTTCCCGGCACAGCAGCCCTGCAAGTCCGCGACGCCCTAGTAACTGTCGGCAACAAAGACGGTCAACCCCGCATTACCTTTACAGTCCCCTTAATCAACCGCGCCCGCTGCGTTCTCTTCATGGTCGCAGGAGCCAGCAAACAACCTGCCCTCGCTCAAATTTTTGCCCCCGCCGCCGATGAAATGACCTATCCAGCCAGACTCGTTCAACCAGAGGGCGAACTTTGGTGGCTGCTCGATGCGGCTGCTGGCGCAGCAGTAAAATAGTTGACAGAGCCACTCAGTGCCAACACAGTCAGCATTATCACTAACGCAATCTTGCCCATCACAGCTAACGTCACGGCGTCAGCTCAGTTGCTAGTATTAGCGAAGCAATATAAGAATTGTGGCGGTTAAAGTTAAAATTTGACCATATACACGAGTATTTTTATGAGGCTGATTTGAAAATCTGGCCGATAGCAAGGAGAAATCGATGATTGTCTGTCCCAATTGCAATCACCAGAACCCCGACGGGGCCAGCCAGTGTGAGGCTTGCTACACGCCTTTACCTGTTACCGCAAGTTGCTCGAACTGCGGTGCAGCAGTTCAGACAGATGCAGCATTTTGCGGTCAGTGTGGCTTTAACTTGCGTCCGGGTTCCATAGTTCCAGAAGTTGAGGGGACAGTACCGTCCCCCCCGCCTGTAGGCCCCACAGTCGTATCGTCACCGGCGCCGGATTTAGTCCCACCCGATCCCCTGATGGCAATGGAACCTCTAGTTACCCTGAATAAGGGGCTCAACTTAGAAAAAACTCCCGCCAGCATTCCGACTATTCCAGATCCCCCGCCATCGCCCTCGGTTCCTGTTACAACTGAATCGGTGGCAACACCAGTAAATATCTCTCCTCCGGTTCCGGACCCACAGCCAGTAGGTGTAGCTAAAACTCAACTGCAACAGCAGTCTGCCCGCCTGCTACACGTTCAGACAAATACGCCGATGGAATTGCCTCACAGTCTGTCTGTGGTTCACATAGGCAAGCCAAATGACTTAGTGCCGCCGGATATTGATGTTTCGGGATTTGCTAATTCTGAGATAGTTTCTCGGGTACACGCAAATCTCCGGGTGGAGGGAGATGCTTGCTACCTAGAAGATGTAGGCAGTTCCAACGGCACTTACGTCAACAATACTCCGCTGCCCAAGGGAAATCGGCACCGATTGCGACCTGGAGACCGGATCTCTCTGGGCAAAGGAGACCTGGTTACGTTTTTATTTCAAATCTCTTAGAGCGAGTTTGGATTGGGCGATCGAAAGTCTAAAATCTAAAATCGCATCTTGAGGCGCTCTACCAAAACTCAATGCTGCCAATGTGATTAAGCTGACCTTGCTACATCCACTCCAGTCTATACCCGTCCGCAGTTGGATCTTTGAAGACGAGCAGGTCGTCCGGATCGGGCGCTCGACCGAAAACCACGTCGTTCTTTTTAGCGCTGTGGTTTCTCGTCGCCACATCGAATTGCGGCGCAGCGGCATAACTTGGGAACTGATCAATTTAGGTACCAACGGCACTTACCTCGATGGTAAGCCGATCGCTAAGGTTCCCATTGTGGACGGTCTGATCGTTCACTTGGCTCGCTCAGGTCCGAAAATTCAAATTAACGTAGGCCCGAATCAGTCCTCAGTCCAGTTAGGACAAATTAGCGTCAAGCCAAGGGAGGCTAAGGAAATTCACGCTCCCTCGGGCGGCGTGCACATTAGCACCATTCCTGTTCCCGACCAAAAAGAAGTTGGCACTTCCAGGGAAGAGGAGGAGTTAACCGAGGCAGATAATAATCGCCATTATTCGGAAGAAGAATATTAAATCGGCTTCTTTGGACGATCGACATTTTTCAAAGGCGGCACTCAGGAGTTTATTTATGAGTACATCACCACAAATTGTTAGGCGCAGCGAACTGCTCAACCGGCGCACGATCGACCGTCGAACGGCGGAAGAGGTCGGTAGGGTAGATCGGGTTTGGCTCGATGCTCACTCCCAGCGGGCGATCGGCTTTACTTGCAAGTCGGGACTTTTGGGAAGCAAAAAAACTTGGTTCGCTTGGGCGCAAGTTGATACGGTGGGGGAAAATGTTTTTGTCACTATTAACCCGGAACTGCCGGAATTGCATCAGCCGGAACAAGCTGTTTGTCCGATCGGGCTGGAGGTGCTCACGGACGCTGGGAATAAGGCAGGTGCAGTGGTTGACTACTTATTTGATGCCCGGACGGGTTCAGTCACCCACTACCTATTTAAATCCAGCGGCTGGCGTGGCGTTTTAGACGACATTTACCTGTTACCTGTGGCAGCTATTTCGACCATCGGCAGCAAGCGGGCGATCGTCTCTGAAGCTGCTGTATCGGAGCCAGTGCAGTACGCGGAGGGACTGCACAAAAAAGTCGGTCTGGTAGCAGAGTTTTTACACGAAGATTTCGACAGAACTCTCAAAAATGTGGCAGGCGTGAAGCGGGGCGCTCAAAGTCTGGCGGAAAAATTCCAAGATAAAGCTCTCGAAGTCAGGGATGTAGCTCAAGAAAAAGTTGCAGAGTTGAAGCGGCAAAGGCAAGAATCTGTCCCGCCAGAGCCAAACCCGGAGCCGCCTGAGTCAGATTTGAGCTGAAGTTTGGCCTTCCCGCTCGCCCTGCGACTAATTGCCGATCGCATTTTGGGGCGGCGCGCGCGAGGAAGGTCGATCGGTATTTTCGCTATGAGAGATTGATGCGTTGTCGCTCAAAATTCCAGTGCTGCTCAAAGCATTGTATTTTAAAGGTATCGCATCAATAAGGAAAATGTTAGCAACTCAAAAAGACCTATGCTGTTCGAGACCACCAACAGGTATTTTATCGAGAGACCCCAGGATTAGTAATTGGTTAACTTCTTTCTTTACAAACAGCGATTCGTCGATCGTTGACTGTCGCCGGATCGAGAACTTGAATCAGCGGTGCAACCAGCACGGGTCTGAGTTAAATTCTCTGGTTCATCAGCGGGAAAAGGATTATTTAGCCGATCAAATTGAGTGGCTCACCCATCGGCACAATCGCGCCCTCACAGAGCAAATTAATCAAGCGGTTAAGACCGCTGTCCCTCAGTGGGAAGTTCACCCGATTAATAACATCGTGTTTGGTTGTTACCCAGGACAGCAAAAATGGGCGCCTGCGCCAAAACCTAATCCTCAAAAGTTGGTTCAAATGCCTCAAGCAGCCAACAGTTCGACTTTTACGGCAGAGCGAGGGAATCATGGCGCCCTGATTACGCCTTTAAAAATCAAAATTTTTGCAGTTTTCTCCCCAAAAATCTCTCTGGAAGTATCCCCGTTTCTGTCTGGCGGTGGAGTGTCAAAACATCAGTGATTACCTTAACTCTGTTACATCCTATCCAGTCTGTCCCGGTTCAAAGTTGGTGTTTTGAATCCGAATCGGTGGTTCGGATCGGTCGATCGAACGACAATGATGTAATTATTTACAGCGCTGTAGTTTCCCGCCACCACGTAGAGCTGTGGAATCACGTCAATGGCTGGGAAATTATTAATTTTGGTGCTAACGGCACTTATGTAGATGATAGACCGATCGCTCAGGTGTCAGTGGCAGACGGGATGACCATTCGCTTGGGCAATTCCGGGCCAAAAATCAGGATTCGGGTGGGCGCAACGAATCAACCGGGCAAAATAATCAAGCCACCCCAGCGCGAACTCCCCAGCCACAAAGACGAAGTTTCAAAAGATAAGTCAACTGCTTGGTCTCGGGGTGTGGGAATCATCGAAGACGATGAATATGGAGCGCTGACTCAAATCGATCTTGACTGACCACCCGCTATCTATGCCTGCAAGCGAACTCAAAAAAAGCTCAGGGTGCGCCATTTGAGTACCTAACTCATATCTCGACAATTCCGCTGATTTTTGCCCAAATATGCCTATAAATTAATTAACAGCTTCTTAGACTACAAGATTACCCTTCTAGAGATAAGATTTGGGGGATATCGCTCGATATTATCTCAGGTTCGCTGCTTGCCCAGCGGCGGTAATCGGAGAGCAACTGGTGCATCAACCGCTGTTTGACGCTCATCAGTACGCTCTTGAGCAAAGCATTGCCTGTTGCTTCTAAAATGGGTTTGGGCGTCAGCCAAAACGGCGGCGGTAACTCTACTTGCACTTCCAAATCCGCTTTTCCCTTCAAGTATGCTACCCCGCTGCTTTGGTGTACACAAAGCTGTCCTTTGAGATTGAGAGCAAAGCGATCGTTGATATAACCCACGCCGCGAATTTCGCACCCCACGGACTCCAAATTGATTGTGCCGTCCGACTGCGCCCACACCCTCATGTCTACTGTGGGTTGAATGCTCAGCATCATAAATTGTAACGGTCGCATTTTTAGGCGGAAACAGTCCTCGCTTAGCTGTTCTGTGCGACTTTGATCGACAAGGGCGTTCACCAGTCGCCTCGGCTGACGCAGATAATGTTGAATAGGAACCCGTTCCTCTGGTACGGAGATCTCAACGGATTGGGAAGAATTAAAGCGGATATACATGAGAAAATATCAAAATATAGGATTCCTAAGCATATCTTAATAAACTATCACCTGTTTTAAGGTGACATAAGTCGCCCAGTAAGTCGTGTACCCAGTAATGTCATCCGAGAAATCACGGATAAAAGCTTTCGGGACATCGCTAATTTTTCATCATACTTCCTAGCTGATGAGAGTAAAGCAAACATTTGTAACCTAAAATTGCCTCTAAATGAAAATTTCGTTAGCGAAGCCCTCGAAGAGGATCGCATATCTCGGCCCTGTTGGTACAAATGCAGAAACAGCGGCTCTAGCTTATGTCAATTGGTTGAGCCTGGAAACTAACTTGGAATGCACCCTGTGTCCTTATTCCACCATTTCCCAAGCGCTAGAGGCATCTGCCGTAGGGCAGGTTGACTATTCAGTTGTACCCGTCGAAAATTCGATCGAAGGCAGCGTGACTGTCACCTTAGATACACTGTGGCGACTCGATCAACTCCGCATTCAACACGCCTTAGTTTTGCCAATTTCCCACGCCCTGGTGTCTAATGCTCAAAATTTTAACGAGATTCACAAAGTTTACTCTCACCCGCAAGCGCTAGCTCAGTGTCAGGTATGGTTGGGGCAGTTTCTTCCCTCAGCTCAGTTAATTCCGGCGAATTCAACCACGGAAGCATTGCAATATCTGGAAGATAGAAATGTAGCAGCGATATCTTCGCCAAGAGCGGCTGAACTTTACAATTTGCCAGTTTTAGCTCACCCCATTAATGATTATCCCGATAATTACACTCGATTTTGGGTACTCAGCACGAGTGTTGGAGAAATCGGAAACCTAGAAGCAGCCGATCGCACATCGATTAAATCCATTACAAAATCTGCTAAGTTGATCCCCGGTGCTTCACCGTCTAATTGCACCCATACCTCACTAGCTTTTAGCGTACCTGCCAATATGCCGGGAGCACTGGTAAAACCTTTGCAAGTATTTGCCAGTCGCGGTATTAATTTAAGTCGGATTGAATCTAGACCCACTAAACGATCGCTCGGAGAATATATTTTCTTTATGGACGTTGAGGCTAACGCCTGCCAAGCATTTGTGCGATCGGCACTCGAAGAATTAAAAAATCACACAGAAACTTTAAAAATCTTTGGTTGCTACAATGTACTGTCAGGAGTATAATTTTCTTTTAGGTAGTAGACTTTTTAAGTAAAGCTTAGGAGGCTGGTGAGATGAATGCTGATGAACTTCTCAAGCGATACGCAGCCGGAGAAAGAAATTTTCATGAAACCAACTTGAAAGAGGCTTTTTTGCGAGAAGCTTTCCTAATTGATATTAATCTAGCTTGTGCAGAACTCAAAGAAATCAATTTTTCCCTGGCAAACTTAAGGGGGGCAAACTTAATAGCTGCCAAGCTCAAGAATGCTTGCCTGGTGATGACCAAACTAAATGGAGCTAACCTGAGCCGAGCCGATCTAAGTTTCGCAAGATTAACAGGAGCGGACATGATTGAGGCCAACCTGAGAAACGCCAACTTGAGCGACACCAAAATGATCGGTGTTGATTTGAGCCGATCCTCATTGTACGCCGCCAACCTAATGGAAGCAAACCTCATAGATGCTTGCTTGGACAATACAAATCTCGAAGGAGCCAATCTAAGCGAGGCTAAACTGCGGGGAGCGAGTCTGAAAAGAGCCAACTTAAGAAACGCTTTTGTGTGTGAAAGTAACCTTGAGGGCGCAGATTTGACAGGAGCTGACTTGAGGGGTGCTAATTTGAGCGGGGCATTTTTGTGCGGCGCTAATCTCGAAGGAGCTAAGCGAGATAAGAAAACAATTTTCAGTGGGACAATACATTTTTGCGTCAGACAAGTTTGAGATCGGGCAATAATATATAACCGCAGAATCCGACAACTAAGGACTAAAAAATATACTATTGACTTGGCTGAAAGTGAAGTCAATTTGCTGCTGTACCTTAGCAAAATGAAGCTGCATCTTGAGGATTTCTTTCTTGGAATTAGCTTGAGCAATCTTACTTTCCAAAGCCAGCAAGTTGCGGTTGAGAGTTTCTACTCGCACAGTTTGGTAGTCTAAGTCAATTTTTAGTTCTGCCGCCTGCTCGAATTGAATCTGCTTGCGAACCACGGCGAGGCGGACTGAATTCTCATCCTGTGTCTGAAGAGCTAGCAAAGCTCGCTGCTGCCACTGGTTGGCTTGAGATTCAGCTTGATTGTACAGCCACTGAATCCGCAGTTGGGCGGAAATCGCAGTGCCAACAGCCTGACGCAGTTCTTTGAGAGGTTCCTGAATTTCTAAGATTAATAGTTCCCAAAGATTCATCAGTTCGCTGGTAAATTCTTCGCGTTCTACAGAGGCTAGCAGTGCTTCTAAGAGCAACACATTTGGTTGTATCTGCTGCGTAACTGTCTCAAATATTAACTGTGCTTCGGACATTTGCCGATCGTAATTTTTTTCTGAGACTGCCCCGGATGAGTGCTCTAATATTTTTTGAGTGCTGTCTACCTCCGCTTCTGTATCTGAACTGGAAGTTACAAAGGCCTGTAATTTTTCGCGGGCGATCGAACTTAGTTTTTTTCGGAGCAAATCGCAGGCCGCCCGCTGCACTGGCCCTGTTTCGCTTTGACAAATCTTGATGACTATTTTTAAGCCGGCATCGCCGTAATTCAATGTCTCTCTCAAGGCGGCGATGCGATGTTCGCTGACAGAACTAGACAGCCGATGTTTAACTCCTGCTAGTCCGCCGAGAACTACACCGCCCACAGGAGGTGGCAGTTGACCGCCTCTAACTGCATCGTATGGTTTCGGTTGGTCGTGATTTTCTAACACAAGCATTTACGGCTATAAGGAACCTATCCGAACCTGTTTGAAGTTAAGAATTAAACAGATACCAGTTCCAAAAAAGAATGGAACTGTAGGCCCGCGCTTCACACCCTTAGTTCATCAGTCAATCGAAAATCAAAAATCAAAAATCGAATGATTTGTGTGTAATTCTTGCTTCAATGCAGGTCAAACCGATCGTGCTTTTTCCTAGGGAAATTGGCTACTGGAGGGTATCTTTAAGTACAGTCCTCGCTGCCAAGTGATTGCGAGTAGAAGTCAAAATTTCTGTTTCGCGTTCCAATCTCGCAGCAGTATCTTGCAATTCTAAAAGAGTTTGCTGTTCTGTCGCTGCACCGTAAAGGTAGCTGGCTACCCAGTATGACAATTCGGTGGGCAAACTGGGAATGTCTTCCGGCAGGTCGATCGGCTGATCCATCAATTTGCTGGAGAGGCGAACTACATCTCTCAGCAGTTGTTCGACATCTTTTCCCAAAGGTCTGAGGTCTTTTTGCGGCGGTTCGTCTTCAATCCATTCTACTAGACCGACTAAATACGGTTTTTCCCGAACTGCGTCGAGTACTCGGAACCGCTGCTGCCCGAGGGTCATAATTTTCATGCGATCGTCGGGGAGGCGCTGGCAGTGAATTACTTCGGCGCAGCAGCCGACGCCAGAGACTTTGTTTTGGTTGGGGTCCCACATGAGTACACCGAAACGGCGATCGCCCTCCAAAATCGTATTCATCATGATTCGATAGCGAAACTCGAAGATTTGCAGCGGTAGCGGTCTACCTGGAAATAGAACCACTTCCGGCAAGGGAAATAAGGGGAGTTCGCGAACTGCTACAGAGGAAGAGGATGCCATTGTCGCTCAAAAGTGACGGTACTTGCGCTTCTTTTTCTTACTTTAACTGATTAAAGGCAATTCCGGGGCAGGAGCGATCGGGCTTTTTCGGTGGCAACGGGAGCGACGGCGAGCTATCTCCGGTTTGGCAGCTTGACAAAGGCGTTATTTCGTCAAAATGTTAAATATACCTTTTTGCTAAACTCAGTGCTGCCGAAGGCGAGGATAGCGACTGCTAAAGGACCGTTTTTGTAGTGATCGCGCCTTAATTAAGAATAATTATTTAAGTTTGTGTCGGAGCAGAAATTCTTGCTGATTATTAACTAATAACTAATACCTAATAAGTAATGACTAGGGAAATTTCTACAAAAAGAAGGAACAATGTATTTTTCCATTGTTCCTTCTTTCCGAGTTTTCGATGTGTCAATCTACAGCTTGACTTCGATATCTACGCCGGCTGGTAAATCCAGTTTCATCAAAGCGTCAATTGTTTTGGCCGATGGTTGGTGAATGTCGATAATCCGGCGGTGCGTGCGGGTTTCAAAGTGTTCGCGAGAATCTTTGTCTACGTGGGGCGATCGCAGCAAGCAGTAAATCCGCCGTTTTGTCGGTAGGGGAATCGGGCCGATCGCTGTGGCTGCTGTCCGATTAGCTGTATCTACAATCTTTTCGCAGGATGCGTCTAGAATTCGGCGATCGAAAGCTTTGAGGCGAATGCGAATTTTTTGCTGTTGAATTGTTGCCATTTTTGTTTCTTGAATTTTCGAGGTTCAGTTTGTTGTTTGTTGTCTGTTGTCTGTCCTCTATTTGCAGTTGTTTTTGGGCTAACTGCTAACTTCGGACTCATGAGTAAGGAGTAATCACTAAATAGCAGAAAAGCCTGATTACATTTGGTGGCTTTTCTGCTATTTAAGCTGTTATCGGAGTCCTACTTGAGGATTTTGGAAACAACGCCGGCGCCGACGGTGCGGCCGCCTTCGCGGATAGCGAAGCGCATTCCTTGTTCGATCGCGATCGGGTGAATCAACTCAACAGTCATCTTGATCCGGTCACCGGGCATCACCATTTCTGCTTCAGTACCGTCATCAGCCGTGAACTGTGCGATCGTGCCAGTCACGTCAGTGGTACGGACGTAAAATTGAGGACGATAGCCAGAGAAAAACGGCGTGTGACGACCGCCTTCTTCCTTCTTGAGGATGTACACTTCAGATTCAAACTGAGTGTGAGGCATGATGCTTTTCGGCTTAGCAATCACCATTCCGCGTTCAATATCCGCCTTTAAAATCCCCCGCAGCAGTAGGCCCACGTTATCGCCGGCCAAACCTTCCTCCAGAGACTTGGTGAACATTTCCACACCAGTCACCGTAGTGCTGCGAGTGTCCTTAAGACCCACCAATTCGACTGTTTCGCCGACTTTGATGGTTCCGCGTTCAATCCGACCTGTGGCAACAGTACCCCGACCAGTAATCGAGAATACGTCTTCTACAGCCATCAAGAAAGGCTTGTCAACTTCACGTTCTGGGGTGGGGATGTAAGCATCTACTTCTTCCATCAGCTTGTAAATTTTGTCAACCCACTCATTTTCGCCCTTTACAGTCTTGGGATTAGCAAGCATCGCTTCGAGAGCTTTCAATCCCGAACCTGTGACGATGGGGATGTCATCGCCAGGAAAATCGTAAGAGCTCAAAAGTTCGCGAACTTCCAGTTCTACCAATTCCAGCAGTTCAGCATCATCCACCATGTCTTCTTTGTTCAAGAAGACAACCAGGCTGGGAACGCCAACTTGCTTAGCTAGCAGGATGTGTTCGCGAGTTTGAGGCATGGGGCCGTCTGCCGCTGACACTACTAGGATGCCGCCGTCCATTTGAGCTGCACCGGTGATCATGTTTTTCACATAGTCAGCGTGTCCGGGGCAATCTACGTGGGCATAGTGCCGACCTGTGGTTTCGTATTCCACGTGAGCAGTATTAATCGTAATACCCCGTGCTTTTTCTTCTGGCGCAGCGTCGATGTCGGCGTAGTTCTTAGCCTTTGCTTGACCTAGTGCAGAGAGAGTCATCGTAATCGCGGCGGTCAAAGTTGTTTTGCCGTGGTCAACGTGACCGATCGTACCGATGTTTACGTGGGGTTTATTCCGTTCAAATTTTGCGCGTGCCATTCTCGATGTGTTCCTTGTTTTTTTTAGCGATTTTAGACTTGAGATTTTAGATTTTAGATTTTGGATTCAATCCAAAATCCAAAATCTAAAATCCAAAATCATTAGTTCCCTTTGTTCTTAGCGATAATGGCTTCAGCCACATTTCGCGGCACTTCTTCGTAATGGCTGAATTCCATTGTGAAGATGCCTCGACCTTGGGTTTTCGAGCGGATGTCGGTGGCGTAACCAAACATTTCTGCTAGTGGAACTTTTACAGAAACTTTGGCTATCCCCTGATCTGTCTCTTGACCTTCGATCTGACCCCGACGCGAGTTGAGGTCTCCGATGACGTTCCCGATGTAATCTTCGGGAACTTCAACCTCTACTTTCATCATAGGCTCTAGCAGCACTGGCGACGCCTTCATCACGGCTTCTTTGATCGCCATTGAACCGGCGATCTTAAATGCCATTTCTGAAGAGTCTACGTCGTGGAAAGACCCGTCTACCATAGTAGCTTTGAGGTCAATCACGGGATATCCTGCTACAATACCTGATTCGCACGCTTCTTTCATCCCTTGTTCTGCTGGGCCGATGTACTCTTTGGGTACAGTGCCACCAACAATTTTGGAGACAAATTCAAAGCCACTTCCGACTTCGGTGGGTTCTAGTTCGATCACGACGTGACCGTACTGACCTTTACCGCCGCTTTGGCGGATAAATTTACCTTCGGCGCGGACGGATTTGCGAATGGTTTCGCGGTAGGCTACTTGTGGCTGACCCACGTTCGCTTCTACTTTGAATTCCCGCAGCATTCTGTCAACCAGGATTTCCAGGTGCAGTTCGCCCATACCGGCGATGACTGTCTGGTTGGTTTCAGGGTCAACGTTGACTCGGAAGGTGGGGTCTTCTTCCGAGAGCGACTGGAGGGCTTTGGAGAGCTTCTCCATGTCTTGTTTGGTTTTGGGTTCGACAGCCACCGAGATGACTGGCTCTGGAATAAACAGAGATTCCAGAATCACTGGCGCTCCTTCTTCGCAGAGGGTGTCGCCGGTGAAGGTGTCTTTCAAACCCAAGGCTGCTCCCAAGTCTCCGGCTCGGAGTTCCTCAACTTCTATCCGATCGTCCGCTTTTAGTACAATTAGGCGAGAAACCCGCTCTTTTTTGTCTTTGGTGGAGTTCAGGACGTAGGTTCCTTTTTTGAGGATACCGGAGTAGACGCGAACAAAGGTCAGGCGGCCGTAGGGGTCAGCCATGATTTTGAATGCCAGAGCTGACAGCGGGGCGTTGTCGTCGGCAAACCGCTCTGCGGTGTCGCCGTTGGGCAGGAGTCCTTGTATTGGAGGAACTTCCAAGGGCGACGGCAGATAGTCTATGACTGCATCCAACAACAACTGAACGCCTTTGTTTTTGAATGCCGAACCGCACAACATGGGGACGATCGTACCTTCGACAGTGCCGTGACGCAGGGCCAAGCGGATTTCGTCTTCCGTTAACTCTTCGCCTTCGAGGTATTTCTCCGTGAGGGCGTCGCTGGTTTCTGCTACCGACTCGATCAGCTTGGTGCGGTATTCTACGGCTAGATCCTTTACTTCATCGGGGATTTCTACTTCCTCGATGTCGGTTCCCGTGTCGTTGTTGTAGATATAGGCTTTCATTTGCACTAAGTCTACAATTCCCCGGAAGTTTTCTTCACTGCCGATCGGGATTTGGATCGGTACGGCGTTCGCTCTCATGCGATCGCGAATTTGGCCGTAGACTTTGTAGAAGTTTGCCCCCATCCGATCCATTTTGTTGACGAACACAATCCGGGGTACGTGGTACCGATCTGCCTGTCGCCAAACTGTTTCGGATTGCGGCTGCACTCCCCCTACCGAGCAGAACACTGCGATCACTCCGTCGAGCACTCGCATCGAGCGTTCGACTTCGATCGTGAAGTCTACGTGTCCGGGAGTGTCGATGATGTTGATTTTGTAATCTTTCCAACTGGTGGTGATAGCAGCGGCAGTAATCGTAATTCCCCGCTCCCGCTCTTGCTCCATCCAGTCAGTGACTGCTGTTCCCTCGTGCACTTCACCCATTTTGTGAACCATGCCTGAATAGAACAGAATTCTTTCAGTTGTTGTTGTTTTGCCCGCGTCTATGTGGGCTGCGATGCCGATGTTGCGAGTTTTTTCTAGCGGGACGGTACGTGCCACAGCTACCTCCTTAATCTTGTGTTGCTGTTATAATACTATTATACTACACAGTAACCCTATTTTGCCCTCCCCAGCGACTTACCAAAGTCTCTGGAGCTTACTGTTACATTTTAATATTTTTTGCAAAATTTGTTTACAAAAATATTAAGGATGCGACATGGAGGATTCAGAGAGTGCGTGAATTTTGAGTGCGTGAATTTTGATTTTGGGAGTCTTGAGTTTGCTTCACGAATCGCAGTTGCGCCAAGAGAAGCAATCTCAACACTCAAAACTTACACTTTCCAATTTCTCACCCGATGCTTTTATACCGCACGATCGCGCTCTTCTCCATGCCCGATGTTGCAGTTAGTAGCGGTAGTGAGCAAAAGCCTTGTTAGCTTCGGCCATGCGGTGAGTTTCTTCGCGCTTGCGAATAGCACTCCCTGTTTCGTTAGCTGCATCCATCAGTTCGTTGGCTAGCTTGGCTGCCATCGAGCGGCCGGTGCGGGCGCGGGCAAATCTGATCAGCCAGCGGAGGGCGAGGGTGGTACCGCGATCGGAACGCACTTCCATCGGCACTTGGTAGGTGGCGCCACCTACCCGGCGGGCTTTGACTTCTACCAGGGGTGTAGCGTTTTTGACTGCTTTTTCAAACAAGTCTAACGGTTCAGCCCCTGTGCGTTCTTGGATGGTTTTGAGGGCGTCGTAGACGATGCTGGAGGCAACGGATTTTTTGCCGTGCTGCATGATCCGTCTCACCATCATGCTTACCAACCGGCTGTTGTAGGTTGGATCTGGTGGAACTGGACGTTTTTGAATAACTGTGCGGCGAGACATAGTTCTATTTGGGATTTTGGATTTTGAATGATTGAGTTTGGGGTTGTGGACTCAGATGTCGATCTATAACGATCGAGCGTGCAATTGATCGGCGCGATGGGATTTATTTTTGCTTCCCAACCCCGACGATCGGACGAGTTCCGTGTTATTTTTTCTCTTTAGGACGCTTGGCCCCGTATTTGGAACGACCCTGCTTGCGGTCTTTCACCCCAGCGGTGTCTAATGTACCCCGAATGATGTGGTATCTAACTCCGGGCAAATCTTTTACCCGACCGCCCCGGATCATTACTACCGAGTGTTCTTGCAAGTTGTGACCGATCCCAGGGATGTAGGCGGTGACTTCAAAACCAGAGGTCAGCCGTACCCGAGCCACCTTCCGCAGCGCCGAGTTGGGTTTTTTCGGGGTGGTCGTGTACACTCTGGTGCAAACTCCGCGGCGCTGGGGGCAACTCTTGAGAGCTGGCGATTTGGTTTTTTTCTGCGTTTGTTCCCGTGCTGAACGGATGAGTTGCTGAATAGTGGGCATGAGTTACGGCATTTCTAGCTTTTTGCTGAATATAGTGATTTGGCTGTATCCGCACTGAAAGTCCCTTCCCCTCTGGGGGGACGGGATGAATGAAAATAATTATGGGTAAGTGAGGATACCAGACTCTATATTGTACACGACGCGTGTTTCTTTGGCAAGAAATTTGCGCGACCCGCGCTCAAACTTCCTTCCTTGCTGCAAGTTGGGAGGGGGCGAGCGCAACGGGAGAATGGTATGTGACGTCCTATAATTTAGGCGCAACTATGATGATTTTCACAGCCGTCAGCAAAATTTATGACGATCGCAATATCACGCTTTTTCGATCAAATTACCATTGTGAGGAGAGGCGCATTAACTCCAGCCTGCGATCGCATCACAGTCTATAGCCGATCTACATCACATAAATTTATCTAAAATTGCCAGACAATAAGAAATATACATTGAGTTGACAGCAGATGACAACCAAAACTTATATTCCTGAATATAAAATTTCCGAACTTTACTTGAACATTTGGAAATCCGGTAAGATCGATCGGACTGTGTTCCAGCAAATTCAATACGCAATTAATTCTCACAGTTTAAAAAGTTCAGAGGATCGAAAAATTGTCAGCAGGCTGCTGTATGCAGTACGGCGCGGATGGGTGTCAGTGATGGACTGAGTTGCTTGGGAGTTTTGACTCAGGGGGCGAGACTGCTTAGTGACTCCCTGGGCGTAGGTGCGTCAATGAGTTTTGAGATTGCCACCCACAGAGCACAACACACAAGGGGTGCATGAGTTGTGAACTCAAATCTCATCCATAAAATTAGAGGACTCCCAATATAGATGCACCGCTCTTGAAAGGCAATATTAAGGTAAAAGGATAGGGTATGTTTAATTCTACAGAACTGCTGATCGAGGCTTTCATCGAACAACTTCAGAACGGGTACAGCCGCACTTACGGAGGCTACAAATCAGACTATGCTGACATTATTGCCTGGGTGGGGGCAATGGCGTTAGAAAACATCGCTAACAGCGACGCTCTTTATCACAATGTAGAACACGCCATTTGCATTAGCTTAGTCGGTCAAGAAATCTTGCGGGGAAAACACATTCGCAAGGGCGGAGTTTCCTGCGAAGATTGGCTGCACTTCATCATTTCTTTGCTGTGCCAAGACATCGGATATGTCAAAGGAGTTTGCCGACAAGACCAAGAATCAGAAGGATTGTATGCTACTGGAAAAGATGGCATGAGAATTGCACTTGCTCCCGGTGCAACAGCGGCTAGCTTAGCTCCTTACCGAGTTGACAGAGCTAAATTGTTCATTGACGAGCGCTTCGGCAACCACAAGCTAATTAATGCTGAGATAATTAAGCAAAACATAGAACAGACTCGTTTCTCGGTGCTTGACGGTAACACTGACGAGGATGCAGTTAATTACTCTAGTTTAGTGCGCGGTGCTGACTTGATAGGTCAGCTCAGCAACCCGCAATATTTGCAGAAAATTGGCGCGCTGTTTTACGAGTTGGAAGAAAGCGGTGCTACTAAACTTTTGGGCTATCGACATCCGGGCGACTTGCTGCAAAGCTACTCTAAGTTTTACTGGAGCGGCATTTATCCTCACATCAGTGAATCTCTCGGTTACTTGCAGTTGACGCAGGAAGGTAAACAAATTGTTGCTAGTTTGTACGCTAACATATTTCGGATGGAACACCAACGTTGCGATTCTGAGGTTGCTTGACGGAAGGGGAAGGGAAAGGGGACAATTTTTGAATGCGTGACATTGCTTTTCTAATAATTGCTTCGCTAACATTCCTAAAAATTCCTTCCCATGCTATTAAGCAGAAGGAGTTTTGAATGCGTGAGATTGCTTTCCTAAAGTTAATCCGGTTGCGTTCTAATCGCTGTTTATACTCTGCCCCACCAGCTTATTCTGGGCGAGGGCGCCCCCCTCCTCACGGGGAAAAATTTCAGCTCAACGACCCCCAGACTTGGTGGGCTGCTGAGGAGAAGGTAGAATTAGATGACCCAAAGCTAGTAAAGCTGGGCGCAAATATACAGACTATTAAACAGCCAAGACTGTACCCTTATATGTCCACTTAAAAGGTTTAGCCATTATTTGATTAAAGTAGTTAATAAAATTGAGGATGTGATTTTTCAGATCGTACTGACTGGTGAAACTTGCTATGCTTGAGTAATTTCCGCACCAAAATGCTGAACCAAATCTCTATTTGATTAAGCCACGAAGAATGTTTGGGTGTGTAATGGAAAACAATTTGATGTGTTGGGTCACTTTAAAAAATAGCTCGGGATTTCATGGATTTAAGGATGCCACTTTTCCCCTTAATACCGAGGTCGATATCTAAGCCTTCTTTTTCTGCGACCAAACGCAACCAGTGATTCAGATTGGTGAGTATTCAGACAATCCATAATCCGATGCCATTTTTGGGCATGGGGGTCAGTTTCAATGATGTGACGAATATTCAGTAAAAAATCGGATTCTGTTCTCGAATCTCCACAAGTTGGTTTAATAATCTTACCATTTGCCATGTTGAAATTTTCTATCAAGGTCTGCGTACCATGACGAATATATTCACACTCTCTTCTGACAACTTTACCGGGTCTCATTGGCAATTCTTTTTCCAGACGTTCAATAGCTTGAATACCTGTCATTTCATCAATCGATATTTTGTGCTCTCCTTGTTGAGCACGTTCAATCGCAGTCAGATATAAGTAGATAATATCTTTGACTTTTGCATCAAATTCTTCATCCACAGGGGGGTTAATACCATTTTTTTAAAGATGTGATAGAGATAAAGAATGTAAAATCCAAGACCATCCGGTGAGAAAACCAATGACACGAGCGGTGAAAGATACCAAAATTTCCTGGACTCTTATGCGGAGTTCGTCCAGATTACTAAACACTGACCAAGCTAAAAAATCTTTCAGATATTCCCACACTCTTTCTGTGGGATTTACTTCAGGACAAGCCGGAGGCTGAAATAGTAAAATGATATTGTCTGGTAATTCAGATGAGCTTAAATTATGAGCTGGTGCGTTATCTACTTGAATGATGTGTAATTCATGAGGATATTGTCTTGAAAAAAGTTGTAAATATGCTTCAAAACAAACTTTGTCTAAATGCGAAAACTCCCAAAAAAAACTTTTTCCAGTAGGGATGGATACTGCCCCATACAGCCAAAAACACTCAAATTTCCATTGATGCTTCCCCAGGGGCTTTACGCCTGAAAGCGTCAGCTTGCGGCGACAAATTGTATGCAGCCCTAGACGAGTTTCATCACTACACCAATAAGTGACTTGTTTATATTTGTTTACCTGATGTAAAGCTTTATGTAGTAAAGCTTTTATCTGTTGATGCAAGTTATTTTTAAATTCATTAATTGCCGTAGATTTCTGAGAAATACTGCGAGGTCTGGGAATTTTTAATTTACTTTTTAATTCCCCTCTCACTAAAGAATATACAGCCTGGTAACTACTGGCTATTCCTTTAATCAACCAGAGCCAAAGATGAACTTCTTTATAACTCTGAAATCCTTCGGGGTCTCTCAACTCTTGTTGCAAGGTCGCTGCTATTTCAACTGAGAACTTTTTTGGGCGGCCAAAAACCTGCCGATTTTTTAACAAATTTTCCAGACCGCCCTTTTTATATTGAGAGAGCCAGCGATGAATTTTTGCCTCACTTTTACCTAAAACCGCCGATACTTCCCGCACAGTTTCTACTTGTTTTGACTGAAATAAATAAAGCATTTGAACTTTGTTATAACCTAGGATTCTTTTTTGCTGTTTAAGGATTTCTCGTAAATTTTCTACAGATTCGGTAATCTTTATATGAGGACGACCCGACATTGTAATTCTCTCCTTTACTTTTTATGCAAGTCTATCACATCTTTAAAAAAATGGTATAACCAGTAGCGGGAGGCGTGTGGTTGCAGTTCTCCTTCTTTTAATAATCTACCAACATGGCGGACGGATATAGTTTCAATAATGCCTTGTTTCATAATTGCCGCCGCCAATTCTCTGGCAGTCCAGTGACTTATTTGTCCTGCATAATCTGAGGGTGGGAACAGGCCATTGCAAATAACTCTGTTACTTGTTCCATGCTAAATTTTGCCGGTGCGCCAACACGCTCTGGCTATTGTAATCTTTGTAAAATCGATAAGTCTTTTCCCTCGCTCTCCAACCATCGGTTTCGCCCCTTCACGAGCCATCGGCCGATTAATCTCTAAGCTTCGGGCTATTAGACGATGGTTTTGACCCTCAGATGCCATGATAAGGATTTTGGCTCACACCACGATTTGTTGCGGCGTTTTGTGGTTGTCGATCAACTTCTGAAGTTCATGACGCTCGCCATCGCTTAAATTTAATATTTAAGGCATTAATAAGGTCATATATTACTCCTCAATCCCCGACCGAAACAGGTCTCAACTAACTCTAGCTATTTGTCACGCTTGGTTTGCGGACTAATCTTGACCTAAAAAGCTCGCTGCTGCAACCTTTGCAGCATACCTCATCTTTCTGAGAAACGCTATATGTTATTCTACCACAAATATAGTCTGTCTACTTACGCCGAGCTGTACTAGGACAATTACAAATCAGAAGGTGGGATAACTTACACTTTCGTTCTAGTGCTGAACATCCGATGAAATTTATCTGGGTAGAGCCAAAGGCTCTCGGTAGTAATTGTCGTCAGGTTAAACCTTTATCCTTAGCATGGATAGGTGAGAATTCTTGTTCTCTCGAAGTAGTCTGGATGGATCGAAGTAGTCTGGATGGACTATTTGCGCCGCTTTGCCATTAAGCATTGGTATCGCCAGAGCCAAGCAAACATTACATTGGACTCTACCCCATCTAAGTACCAAGCGAACAATGTGACCGTTGGAGCGATTTGATGCCTCTGTTAAGGTGGCAGTTGTGGTTGGCTCAAGATTTAGTTCGAGACTATCACTTGCTGCAGGCAAAAACCTCTGACTAATTTGACTCCTGGACGGGTGGCTCAATCCCTTTTCCCACTTTTGGTCAAGATTGGCACTCCAGCTCAAGCACCAAAACCACGGGGAAAATCCCCTGGTTGGCCGACTGGTCAATATCGCTCGGGGCGCAATCGCTATCCACTATTAAAAAAGGGTCGAGGTCAGTTCCAAAATCATCGAAATTTGACTTCTTAATCACATATATTTGGCTGCCCAATGGATTTTTTATGCCTCAGTTTCTAACTGAGCCCGCTTTTTTTTGTCTAAACTCCAGAAGAGAGTTAATGCCTACTTGTTGACATATTAATCTCCTTACAAATGGGTTGTTTGAGACAAGCGAGCTCAAAGTCTATCCAACCGGAGGCTGTGGAGTAATCGCTACAGAATTACAATCAAGCAATTAGTGAACAGGAGGTGCTTTGGCTCCAGCGCCTCCCTTGCCGAGAAACAGCAGCAATGGCAGCGAGCAGAGAAAGACAATGCCGACAAAGCGAAAAATGTCTGCGTAGGATAGAACGGCTGCCTGCGTATTGACTAATTGGGAGAGCGCGGCGAGGGCTTGTTGTTGGGCCGTTGTGGCATCAGAACCGCGACTCTGAAACAAACCAGTGAGTGCCTTGAGCCGCTCAGTTGTTTCTGGATCGTAAGGCGTTAACTTTGCCAACAAAATGGCTCGATGAAAAGCCTCTCGTCGAGCCAGTAATGAGGTCAGAATGGCAATGCCAATACTACCGCCGAGCTGACGAGTCAAGTTATAGAAGCCCGAGCCAGCCGATACATCTTCTTTGGGGATGGAACCCAATGTTGCCAAACTCAGGGGTAGGAACATCAAAACCGTAGTTGCACCGCGCCAGATTAGGGGCCAAAACAAATCATCAGTTCCGGTTTGGGGGGTGATTTTTGCCAGCTCGAACATGACGGCTGCCGTTCCACCTGCTCCCAGCGCAATTAAAATGCGGGCATCCACCTTAGTCGAAATTTTGCCCAGTAAAACCATGATGATGGCGGACGCTAAAGCTCCTGGAGCGAGTAGAAATCCGGTTTGCGTTGCCGAAAAGCGCAGCACGCCTTGAGCAAACAGCGGTACAGCAAACAAGGCTCCGTACAACCCCATGCCCAAAATACCAGAGTAAAGGCTACCGGCTGCCAGGGATTTATGCCGCAGAACCCGCAAGTCAACTGCTGGTGCTTTTGTGCTGAGTTCTCGCCAGATGAACAGAAACAGCCCCATAACCGCCACAAACGCCAAGAGCGTAATGAAACCCGATTCAAACCAGTTTTCTTTTTCCCCTTCTTCCAAAAATGCTTGCAAACTACCTACCGCTATACACAGCAGTACAATTCCTGTCCAGTCCACTTTCTGCTGGCTCCGTCCGTGTTGCTTGGAGTCTGGTCGGAGAAACACGATCGCCATAATGACAGCCACAATACCGACGGGCAAATTGATAAAGAAAATCCAGCGCCAGCCTAATGTATCGGTCAGATAGCCGCCTAGCGTGGGACCAATAGCCGGACCTGCAATCACCCCAACTCCAAACACCGCCTGCGCTAACCCCTGTTCCGCAGGGGGAAAAGTTTCAAACAGAATCGCTTGCGCTTTTGCCAACAGTCCGCCTCCGCAAAAGCCTTGAAGAATTCGAGCTACCACCAGCACCGGCAGGTTGATGGATAGACCGCATAACATCGAGGCGGCTGTGAACCCGATCATGGAAAAGACAAAGTAGGTTTTCTTGCCAAAGAAGTCCCCCAACCAAGCAGAGAGCGGAATCATCACAACGTTGGCGATCGCGTAACCCGTTACGACCCAAGCAATTTCGGTCACGGTTGCGCCTAATGTCGCCTGCATATCAGTTAAAGCAACGTTCACAATGCTGGTATCAATGACTTCTAGAATGGCTCCTAAAGAAGCCGTCAGGGCGATCGCCCACTTGAGTGGTCCCTGCACGTACCCGGCTGCATCATAGGCAGATTGTTCCAATTTTTTTAATGGTTTTGCTCGCTTTTGTTGAGCGTTTTGCTGGTCTTGAGGCTCAGCCTCTTCCAAATCGGTAAAAGCCTGAATATCAATAGAATCTGGTTCAGTTGCATGACTCTGTATTTGAGGGCGTTTCATTTTTAGTCTCTACTTTTGCGATCGCCTCCGGCAGGTGCTTCGCACCACCGCAACGGGTTAGGGTGCTTTAATCTGGAAATGCCAAATTCATAAGAAAATTGTCAGGAACCTTCATTCTGGAGACGAAGTACGAGTTACAGAAGACGCTGCTGTGCTAACTCCCCGCACAAATAAATCCACACACCCTTCGATGTATCGTTTACGGCTATAGCCCCGGTTTACTTGAGAAACATGGCGGCGAATCATACCAGACAGCAGCATTCCCGTCAATTGATCTACTGCCAGTGGCAGGTCAACATTCGGACGAATACTGCCACGTTCAACACAGGTTTGTAGATAGGAAATTAGTTTTTCACGTAGCGGTAAAAATGATTGCTGAAGCACCTCCAGTGCTTCTATCGGATGTCGGTGAGCTTCACCAATAAACATCCGAAATAGAGCTTCGTACTCCTCCAGCATGTCGTCGTGGAGTTTTGCATAATGCAGGAGATCGCGGCGTAGGTCATAAGTCCATTCGTCTTGATGCGCCAACGCCTCCATCCGCAATGCTGTAACGTGGTGGGCAACCGCACTCAACACTTGCTCTTTGCTGTGAAAGCGACGAAACAAAGTGACTTCACTCACATCTGCAACACGAGCAATTTCACGAGTTGTCGCTCCAACGTAGCCTTCTGTAGAGAAAACTTCAATCGCGGCTTTCAACAGGCGATCGCGGGTTTCTGCAGCACTTCGATTCGTTCTACTCATCTCAATTAATGTAAGCACTAACTTACATATTCTAGCTCGCCAAAGGGCTGTAGCTTCAGCAGAAAGACGGATTTTTGAAACACCTCGAGTGGGATTTACGCTCAGATGCCGGGAAACTAGGAAAAGTCGTCGCGCCAGGAAACTAGAGATCGCAGCAGGAAACCCGCTTTCTAGGCTAAAGCCGAGAGGTAGAGTTGAGGGAGTGTTGCCACTCCACCACCTCTGTTCCGAAACCATGCTTGCGATTGTTCACCGCACAGATGGACAGGGCGACAATTCCGTCAAAAGCCTTACCTGTAGCCCAGGAGGGAAACTCGCAGCTCAAAAAAGATGGGCCAAAATTCACTTATTCGCCCTATTAAGTAATTCTGTGCGTGTGGAGCTGTGCGATCGCGTTAATAATTTTAGAGTTCTGATTGCCAGTCTGGATCTACATATCCGCAATCTATCAGAGCAGGTTTTAATTTAAGCGTTTTTAGGTGTTCTAATACTGCTTGAACATCTTGAGATGAAGCAGGTTTCACAGCAAACTGCTGCACTCCTTTATGAAAAATGGCATAGTATGCGTTATAACTGTTAACGAGTTCTAAATCAACCCATTTGACATAGAGTTCATCGCCTACAGCTTTTAATTCAATCGCAAGCATTGCTTTTTTCTTGATACGTCTTGCCAGTTGCAAGGCAGCCTCAATAGCTTCTTTTTGTGTCACAGCCAAAGGAATTTCGCCATCATAAACCAAGCACTCTCTCAGGAATATCTAACAAGTCCAAATTGTCGAATTAAATTTGTTGGTGTTCCGCTTAATGTTTCTGATTTTACCCTAAAGTTGCGGCGGTTCATAAAACATGATTGTACAGATAAATCAGCAGGCAATGAGATTGTTTTAAACCAAGCACCCTCACTATTATTGTATCTAGATTTGACTCAACTTTACATCTCTGGGGGCAGCTTGTGAGCTAACACTTTCAAGAGCGGAGTCGGGGCCGCCTCCACCGCCTTTCTACCGCCTCGATTTCAGGTGTCGGCAACAACTAACATCGCTCCAATTCTCCTTACAACGAAGCCTGAGAGCAAATGCTCTCAGGCTTTTCTAGCGGAATTTTTAACTGCTTGTTGCATCTGGCGCGCTAGCTCAAGCAGAGGATTTAGTTTCTTCAGCTACTTGCTCGTTGTTGGGTAACTCCAGGCAATAACCGGCCCCGTATACGGTTTTGATGTACCGAGGATGGCGGGGATCGGGTTCCATTTTTGTTCTCAGGTGTCTGATGTGTACGCGAATAGTTTCGATGTCGTCATCGGGGTCGTAACCCCACACTTCTTTGAGAATTTCGCTGGGAGAAACTGTCTGACCGTGCCGCTGAAGCAAGCAGTGCAGCAACTCAAACTCTAGGTGGGTCAGTTTGACTGTCTGAACGTACCAAACAGCTTCAAACCTTTCGGGTACCAGGGTCAACGGGCCGTAATTCAGGATTTCGGAGTGTTTGGCAGCTTGGGGGATGCGATCTGTGCGCCTCAGTAGGGCTCGCACTCGGGCTAGCATCTCTTCTAGTTCAAAGGGTTTGGTCAGGTAGTCGTCGGCGCCGGAGTTGAAGCCTTCTACTTTGTCTTGAGTTTGACTTAAGGCTGTCAACATCAAGACGGGAATATCTGAGGTGCGATCGTCACGCCGCAACCGCTGACATACGGTGAATCCGTCTACTCTAGGCAACATCAGATCTAGCATGATCAGGTCGGGCAGCAGTTGTATGGCCAGTGCCTGACCTTTGATGCCGTCTTCTGCCTGGGTGACTTCGTAGCCAGCCATTTCTAGGTTGACGGCTACGAGTTCGGCGATCGCCGCGTCATCATCAATAACAAGTATCCGGGGCATCATTATTTATCTCACCGCTAACCGAATGGCAGACCTTACAGCCTTCTGGGCGTTCCAGGTAACTTTAACAACCAATTTTTTAATTTTAAGCTTCATTTAAGAATTATAAGGTTGATTAAGAACTTTTTGAGCTAGGTAAAAATTGTTGTACTAATTCTACAGCAGATTGCAGGTCTACGAGGTACATTGAATATCCCCGTAGGGACACGGCATTGCCGTGTCCCTACCTGGAATTTCAGATTTTAGAGAAGATTCAGGGTGGGGGCGCAGGCCAAGGGTTAACAGCTACGGAGCAATAGTTGTCTCTTGAGTATGCTGAGTATTTTTGCCCGAAACGGTTGCCTTAGCGCCTAGTTTTTGGAAATAAAGATTGCCGATTGTTGCTAAAAATGTTATGTAACCGATCGCTTGGACGAGATAAAGTCGCTCTCTGTATCCAAACAGTGCTTTCAGAATCACTCCTGGAAATTGCCGATCGGGCAAAATTTCCACTGCATTCCACACCATCGGCCCTAAAATACAAGAGTGGATGCGTGCAGAGCGATCGTAATAAAAACAAATCGCTGCATACTGGCTATTCATCTGCGATAAAATCCCAGCGGCTTGGTCAAAATGTTTGAGTGCAGATACTGCCAAACCTGCCACAATTAACAGCAACAAAATCCCCATAAACTTGAAAAACAGGCGGATATCAATTTTGACACCCCACTTGAACAGTAGCGCGCCAATGATTGCCGCCCCAGTCAAACCGCCCAAAGCTCCCAAAGCGGGACTCAAACCTTGTTGAAATTGAGCGGTGACAAATATAACTGTTTCAAAACCTTCGCGCAGTACCGCAATAAAAATTAAGCCAAATACGCCCCAGCCAGCATTGCTATTTTCTGTCAAAGCTGCTGTAACTGCTCCTTCAACTTCTGCTTTGAGAAAGCGCGCTTGCTGAGTCATCCAAATTAGCATCCAGCTTAGCATTGCGATCGCCACAATGCCCAACACGCCCTCTAATAGCTGTTTAATGACTGGTGCGTAAGGCTGCTCGGATGTTGATAGTGCTGCGAGCAATCCATTGAATAGAACACCCACAAAACCGCTAGCAGCAATGCCGGCTGCGATACCTGCATAAACCCAAGAATTGAGGTGACTTTGCTCAGCTTTTTTGAGGCAAGCTAGTACAATTCCGACGACTAAGGCGGCTTCTACGCCTTCGCGCAGGGTAATTACAAAAGTCGGTACGGCTTCACTAAAATTCATTTTTTATAATCATGGGACATGGGCATGGGGCATCGGTCATTGGCCATTGGAAATAACAATTAACCAATAACCAATAACAACTAACTCATGATTAAATCAACTATAATCCCGCAGCATTTTTTTCAATTCTACTTGGTGCAATTCTTCTTGTCCAATTAGATTGCGGGCATATTCTTCCAAATAAACGCTCGATCCTGTAACCACTTCAAGTAAAGATTTATACTTTTTGAGCGCTTTTTTCTCGTGATTTAAACTTTCTTCCAATAAGTCTTTCACCGAGTGTTTGTAGGTTTCTTCGATGGGAGCAATTTTCTGACTAGGGTGCCCCTCTAAACCGGTGAGAATTTCTCCTGCTTGTTGGGCGTGGAGTAGGGATTCCGTTGCTTGTGCTTTAAAAAACTGCACGATGGGAATCCGGTTTGGTCCAGTCACCATTAGTGAATAGTGGGTGTAGCGTACGACACCTGCTAGTTCCCATTCCATGATGGTGCATAGCAGTTCCTGAGTTTTTTTGTCGTCAAGTTCTTTCATTGGTTGTTTTAGATGTAGAATGCCCTAGAGGGCGCTGTTTATAATAGCACATTTAAGTGAAAAATGAAAAGTAAGGTGCTGATGGTGCACCTTACCGGAGAGATGTTGTATGTGAGTTACGGGTTAACTTCTAAGGTTCCCGTAGGAGCAAACACTACAGTAAACTTAGCGACTGGTGCTGCACTGTTACTGCTGCTAGTTTCGGAAGATTTCAGCAGATTTGGCAAAGGAGTTTCTTGGGTGTAATCCTTGGCTGGTTGATTGAGCGCCTCGAAATTGCCGATCGCCCCATCTTGACTTGTAGTGACTCGATACACTAGATTTTGATTGAACGTAGGGCTAGTTTGCCAACTCTCATTTATGCGATCGTAGACTTTCAGAGCTAACTCATCTAGTTTTACGCGATCAGTAATTTCTGCTGTCTGATTTGTTCCATCCACCGCCCGAACTTCCTGCTGGCCTGCTGATACAGGTACAGCTTGGACAGTCTTATCTGTAGGGCTACTCGCAATAGCCGTTTCAGTAGACGTATTAGTGAAAGGTACAACCTGTGGAGACTTCTCAGGCAGCTTTTTTTGGCTGTCAACAACTAAACTGGAATTATTTGTAGTGGCAAGCGCACTGCTACTCGCAATAGCTGGTTGGGCCAGCCCCTTAGCAACAGCATTATCGGGTTTTTTCCCCTCGATTGTCAAAGACTTGACGTGGGAACCGAGAAACTTTTCTTTTTGGCTGACGCGCCACATTGAGATAGGAAAAGTCACAAAGAAAAGAGTCAAAACTCCCATACTAATCCAAACTATTTTGTGCATCTCCCTGGCTGGGATAGGCTTATTTTTTGTTTCCATTATCAAACCTTACATTATTTAAGTTAACGGCAAATAGGGGAAGAGAGGATGCCAGGACATAGCTGTCGCAGCAACTAACAAAGCAAACATCCAGAAAAATATGGTGCGACTTTTAATCTGCTGATTTTTCCACAGCAGATGCAGAATTGGCCAACTGACCAGCCAACCGACAAGCAACATAGTTTCTTTGCCCGTGTAGCTGCCGATGTTGCCCCACAATTCATCATTAGTCTTGCTTCCCGGAATCCAACTACCGAGGTTCCAAAGCATTTCGTTTATCTCTTTGGATGTGTCCCCTAAATGGTGACTCACCATCATTGTAAAACAACCAATTGCAACGCTAACTATTGCTGCTGCTGCCGGGCCCGAAACGCGAGGCGGAGTGGCCGAACCCTCAGCTAAACCGTTGGGAAAGTGTTTTAATTTGCTCCAAAATTTTCCGTAAAAAGGTTCATCACCCGCATGGCTTTGGCGGGATAATTGTCTGGTCATTTCACAAATCTCCTATGATAGTTGATAGTGGGTAGGGGCAGTGCCACCTTGTCCGCCCTGAGAGTCAATCGATTGAGAGTTGAGAGTTGAGAGTCGATCGATTGATAGTTGATAATTGGTAAATCCTGACTACAAAGCATGAATTTTTGCAACGCCAATTCCACTTACCATGCCGCCCATTGAAAAAAACATTAGCGCCATCAAAGCTACACAGGTTGCGGTTAAAACCTGGCGATTCTGCTTTTCTAAAATTGCATCCCCGTAAGTCCACAGAATCCAGGTGCAAGCTATTGCTAATGGCAGGGTAAACAGGACGCTAAACTCGTGATATTCCATCAAAACATACTGCCCTAAAGGCGAGTTTTCTTTCAGCCAAGCCCGAGCTCCGCCAAAGTCCATGCCTGCCCGATAACGCATATAAGCCCAATTCCCGGTAGCTATGGCTAAAAAGCTCAAAATAGATGACCAAAAGGCTAATGTACGCATTTGCGGCAAGATTTTACCGGCACCCCGCAGCAAGGGGAAAGCTAAATGTCCCGTGTAAACCATCACTACCATTGCAAACATTGCGCCTAAGCCGTGAATGGTTCCCATCAATCGTTGCCAATGGCTGGGATGCAGTAGGTTGACTAAAGGTAAAAACAGAAACATACCAGCCGATAAAAAACTCAGTCCGTAGATAGAAACTTGAGCGATATCTAACTGTTTGGGAAATTCAGATGGAACTAAATCGGTAGTTGAGTCTGGGGTTGAGTGTTGCACCGCTGGCGAGCCTCCTGTAGGTTGGTCGGAAAATTACTTGAGAATAAGCGCATTAGTATTGTGAGTTTCTTGATAATGCAGCCCGTGCGGAAAAAGCCGATCGCACATTGGCGCTAGTGACAACTGCAAACCTACTGCTAACTATATCAACTCGCAATAATTGAGGCTTTTTCGTTTCTAGAACACCCAATAGTTACGACTTGACTAGCTTTAGCCCCATTTCGCTGCTGCTGTGGTCAAAAAATTAATGCAACTTATTCTCAAGAGTTGAGAATAAAACCAATTAGTGATTTTCAGTTTTTTCTTTATATTTTTTTAATATTCTTGTTTGAGCTTGACGCTGAATACATTTTGCTTGTAAATCTGTAAACAAATATTGATAATTATTATCAAAAAGCTTCAATTTGCAGGTGGTCTGTAAAATATCCGAATAATTCTTCAGGATTATTTAATGTAAAATTTCTCCGGCTCAAAATCCTGCCCCAGAGGCGCTAATCTATATCGAATAAGCGATCGCCCGCTACCAATCCCCCGATCGCTCGATCACACTAATGCCCCCAGAGGGGGTTTTAAATTTTTGTAAAAAATAGTTGACTAAAGAGTTGCAAGTTCTCTCGTTTGGGATAGATGGATGCACATACCTGATGGTTTCCTTTCACCGCCCGTAGCCATTGCCACCGGCATAGCAAGTGCCGCAGTAATTGCAGTTGCCCTAAATCGCACCCGCGCCAGTCTTGGACTTCGACAAGCCCCCATCATGGGCTTAACCACAGCTTTCGTGTTTGCAGCCCAGATGATCAACTTTCCCGTAGCCGGCGGCACCAGTGGCCACTTATTGGGAGGGGCGCTGGCATCCGTCGTTTTGGGGAGCCCTTGGGCGGCAACTTTAGCGATGAGCACAGTTTTTATAATTCAGAGCGTGTTGTTTGCCGACGGGGGCATCACCGCCCTGGGAGCCAATATTTTTAACATGGGGCTAGTTGGCATTTGGGTGGGCTGGTGGCTGTTGCAGCCATTGCAGCAACTCTTGGGAGGTTCCAGAAATCGTTTGCCCCTAGCTGCGGGGATTGCAGCCGCCCTCAGCGTAGTTGCTGCTTCTATTTGCTGCGCGATCGAACTCGCAATTTCTGGTACAGTACCGCTGAATATCGCCTTGCCAGCAATGGTAGGCGTACATATTTTAATTGGGATTGGCGAAGGGGTAATTACAGGCGGCGTTTTAACTTATCTCGTCAAAGTGCGGCCGGATTTACTGCCGGGAGAACAGCCGCAATTGCAGAAATGGGTAGTGCCAGTAATCGGAGTGTTATTAATTTCGGGCGTGCTTTCGCTGTTGGCTTCAAGTTGGCCTGACGGGTTAGAAGCGGTAGCCGAAAAACACGGCTTTAAAGATAAAGAAGCTGTGGCGATCGAAAATCCTACTCCTTTAGCAGATTACACAGTTAAAGGATTAGAAGAGCAGCCTATTGGTACTAGCATTGCTGGAGTTTTAGGCTCTGCTTTCTGTTTCGGCGCGGCTTTTGGAATTGCTCAGTTGGTGGTAAAACCTAAAGATGTCTAAACTGTCCATACCTTTTCGATTGCGCCTGTCTTTGACAATTGTCATCGGCATTGGTTTTATGAAGACTGGCGCTTGGCTGTGGCTGGGTATTTATGGGGCGATCGCACTTTTTTGGTCGTTTTGGCTGAGAGCACCGCTGCGAACCCTAGTACAACTATTAGGAGCAGAATTAATTTTCCTCTCCTTATTAGCACTGCCACAAGGTTGGGAACGCGCTAGTTTTCTGTTGCTGCGTTCCCTAATTTGTCTGCTAATTATGAATAGTTTTCTGCTAACCTTGCCGCCCCACAGTTTCGGAATCGCCCTCAAAGGATTGCCCCTACCAGCCGGCTTGCAAGAGATTGTACTTTTAGCAGGACAATACTTAGAAATCTTGCTAGCAGAAGTCAACCGCATGAAAAGATCCGCCCAACTCCGAGGCTTGTCCGGTACGGGAGGATGGCTGCGCTACGCCAGTGCTTCCATGATCGGAGCCCTTTATTTGCGAAGTCTCGATCGGGCAGAAAGAGTACACGCAGCCATGCTAATTCGCGGCTATCAAGGAAGTGTGCCTGCCGACTCAAAATCAACACCAAAAGAGCGACTATGGCTAACAATAACAATTTTAATAGTAGCCGGATTAACAACAGCTTCTTACGGTAATTGGGAATGGGTAATTGGGAATTGATAATTAACTGGTTCTTATGATCTGCCTGGGAACCGATGTCCAGAGGCTCTGCCTCGCTTCTTGCGGAGGAACATTGGAGGCAGAGCCTACCCATCTGCGTTAGCAGGCAGAGCCTGGGAATGAGTAGACATTATTCAATCTAAAATCTAAAATCTAAAATCGGATGACTAATCTCAAATCCCCACCAACAATCGAAGTGCAAGACTTAGTATTTGGCTATCCCGAGCAAAAGCCAGTATTGCGGGGAATTTCTTTTACTTTGCAACCGGGAGAAAGAGTTGCTTTACTCGGCCTGACAGGTGCTGGTAAAAGCACTTTGCTCGAAAACTTGATCGGATTAAAAATGCCTCAATCCGGTGAGATTAGAGTGCAGGGAAAAAAGTTGGAACCGAAGACTTTATCGCAAGCGCGCAGGCAAATTGGATTTTGTTTTCAAGACGCTAACGACCAGCTATTTATGCCGACTATTTTAGAGGATGTCATGTTCGGCCCCCGCAATTACGGAGTGCCGCCCGGAGTTGCGCGCGATCGAGCTTTAGCCCTATTAGACGAATTTGGTTTAGTAGAATTTGCCAACCGTTCGGCCCACGAACTTTCGGGAGGTCAAAGAAGGTTAGCAGCCTTGGCAGCAATTTTAGCATTAGAGCCGACAATTTTAATCTTAGATGAGCCGACTAACGGACTCGATCCGTCGTGGCGGCGTCACTTGGCGTCAGTTTTGTCACAATTGCCGATCGAGGTAATTTTGATCGCTTCTCACAATTTGAATTGGATCGGGAAAACGACTCAAAGGGCGTTAGTTTTGGCGGATGGTGAGATTAAGATTGACAGAAAAACTAAAGATTTGCTGGCAGATACATCAACTCTAGAACATTACAATCTACCCCCCAATTGGTAATATTTTATTGGTTTGTAGTGAGGATTTTATTCCTCTATACAAACCGGATAAGGAGGATTTTACAGGATAGGAGACGACAGGTAATAGACTTATTACTAATAAAATTTTGAGGTGTCGGTAAACCGCAGATGCAACGCAGATAATTTCAAGATTGTTGGCGATTTTTGCAAGAGGTATATTGAGCGTGGAAACTGGGTTGTTTCGGTCAACGGCATTCTACTAAAATTTAGAGTTAATCTGATAGGACTTACGCACGGTTGTTGAGAAACCGGATTTTTTTAGGAAAAGACGGGTTGTAGACCGCAAATTCGGTAAAAAACCCGGTTTCAGCGCCCCGAGGCGTCCAGGACTGTGCGAAAAGAATTTCCAACTATTACTGGATTGGCAGGCAAAAATCATGAAGGTAGCCGTATTTAATACCAAATCCTACGATCGCACTTTTCTGACAGCAGCCAATGCCGGCGGTCAACACGAGTTGGTTTTTTTTGAACCGCATCTGACCCTGGAAACCAGCGTTTTGGCTGCTGGATTTCCGGCAGTTTGCGCGTTCGTTAACGACTGCTTGGACGCGAAAACGCTGCAAAGCATTGCCGAAAAAGGCGTTCGCTTGCTAGCCCTGAGATCCGCCGGATTCAATCACGTCGATTTAGCAGCAGCGAAGGATTTAGGTTTAACTCTACTCCGAGTTCCTGCTTATTCTCCCTACGCCGTCGCCGAACACGCAGTCGCTTTGATTTTGTCCCTCAACCGCAAAATCCACCGGGCCTACAACCGCGTCCGCGAAGGCAATTTCGCCTTAGATGGCCTGTTGGGTTTTGACCTCCACGGCAAAACGGTGGGAATCGTCGGGACTGGCAGAATTGGCGCAATTACTGCCCAAATTCTGCACGGATTCGGGTGTCGCCTGCTGGGATATGATGTTTTCCCAAACGCAGATTGCCTCGCCCTAGGCATGGAATACGTGGCACTCCCGGAACTGTTCGCGGCCTCTGATATTGTCAGCCTCCATTGTCCGCTGATGCCGGAAACTTACCATTTGATCGGTGCAGAGGCGATCGAGCAAATGAAACCGGGGATGATGCTGATCAATACCAGCCGCGGTCAGTTGATTGACACTAAAGCTGTTACCAAAGCACTGAAGTCTGGTATAATTGGCTACCTTGGTTTAGATGTTTACGAACAAGAGACTGATCTGTTTTTTGAGGATTTGTCAAATCACGTCATTCAAGACGACGTTTTTCAACGTTTACTGACTTTTCCCAACGTCCTGATTACCGGACATCAAGCTTTCTTCACCGAGGAAGCTTTGAAAAATATCGCCGAAACCACGATCGCCAATATCACCGACTTTGAACAAGGACGCCCTTGCCCGAATCAAATCGACCTCGATCAAGTGAAAAAATGAGTCAAAAGAGCGATTTGGCAGGGAGGGAAATTGTTTACAATCAAGTCTTATCCTTATTTTTGCTTGCAATTTGTGAAACTCTGCCTTAGTCTCATCAATTAGTCCCCGCAGTGCGAATGCTGTGCTAATTGCCGGAGAATTATACTGGCAGCAACTCACAGCCTGCAATTTTACTTGACACCGGAGGAAGTATCAAATGACACAAGCTAACTTTTCTGACGACGCACAAACAGTCACTGAAATCGTCACAGTAGACCTAGTGGCTGACCAACCGGGGGTCATGACTACAGTGACAACCACAGAAACACCGACGAGCCAGTTCCAAGATATTAAAGACCAAGTTCTGACAATTTTGTCGGAACTTCCCGCCTATGTCTCCAATTTTTTTGCTGACTACCAAAAGCCCCTCGTAACTGTTGGTTTAATACTGGCAGGCGGTGTTAGTATTAAGGTAATGCTGGGAGTTTTAGATGCTCTTAATGATGTCCCTTTGGTAGCTCCAATTTTTGAGTTGATTGGCATGGGATATACGGGCTGGTTTGTTTACCGCTATCTACTCAAGGCTTCCGATCGCCAAGAGTTGTTAACGGAAATCGATTCTTTAAAAGAACAAGTTGTAGGCAAAGATTCTTAAACGAAGAAAGTTCGGCAACGGATTCGCAAGCGTGGATGTAAGGGATGGAAGGAAGAGGGAAGAAGGAAGAGGGAAGAAGGAAGAAGGAAGAGGAAAGAGGGAAGAAGATTCTTCGACTTACTTCCCCTACGATCAGCAGGAGTCGCAGTTCCTGCCTTAGACTTCGCTGAGGAATCGCGAAGTCTAAGGCAGGGTAAAGATAGGAAAGAAGGCAGAAAGAGGATTTTTCCCACTCTTGCCTCTCTCCCTCTCCCTCTCCTCCCTGTCCCGCTCTCAATTGGGATGGCAAACTTGTTGCAAAGTAGCCGTAAAGTCGGGGTAAGAAATGGCAGCGGCTTCGGCCCGGTGAATGTTAGTAATACCTGTGGCGTTGAGGGCTGCGATCGCCAAACTCATCGCTATTCTGTGGTCGGTGTAGCTGTCAACATCCGCGCCGGTCAAAGGAGTTCCCCCGGTAATTTCTAAACCGTCGGGTAACTCGGAAATTTGGGCTCCCATGCGGTTGAGTTCAGCAGCAGTCACGGCTAGTCGATCGCTCTCTTTGACTCGCAACTCGGCCGCATCTCGAATTATTGTAGTACCCGATGCAAAGATTGCCGCTACTGCCAAAATCGGGATTTCGTCAATCAGTCGGGGAATTAAGTCGCCAGCAATGGTGCATCCCCGCAATTGGCCGGAACTACGAACCAAAATATCCGCTACAGGTTCCCCAGCCGCCTCTCGCTGATTTTGCAGTTCAATGTCCGCGCCCATCATTTCCAAAGCTTCCAAAATGCCTGTACGAGTTGGGTTGACGCCGACATTTTCGACTACGAGCTCCGAACCCGGGACGATCGCCCCAGCAACTAGCCAAAAAGCCGCCGAACTAATATCCCCCGGTACAATCACATTCTGCCCTTGCAGTTGTGTCGGCCCAGTTACTGTCACGCTACAAGTTTCTGGATCGACGCTCAATTGGGCTCCAAACGCTCGCAGCATCCGCTCGCTGTGATCCCGCGACAGAGCGGGTTCTGTGACTGTAGTTTCTCCGCTTGCCATCAAACCGGCGAGCAAAATGCAAGATTTAACTTGAGCCGAGGCGATCGGAGAATGGTAGTGAATCGGTTTTAACTGCTGTCCGAGTATCGCTAAAGGAGCTAAAGAATTACTTTTTCGGCCCCAAATTTGCGCTCCCATTTGTTGCAGCGGTTTAATGACGCGCGACATGGGGCGCGATCGCAGAGAACTGTCACCCGTTACTGCATAAAAACGCCCCGGATGAGAGGCTAAAATTCCCAACATTAGCCTCATCGTTGTGCCGGAATTGCCAGCATCCAAGACATCCACAGGCTCCTCTAACTCGCCAATTCCGACGCCCCGGACTGTCACCCGTTCCGCGTTGAGTTCAGAAACTTTGGCTCCCAAGAGCGAGAAACATTTAGCGGTGCTGCGGGGGTCTTCTCCTAGCAGCAGTCCCTCAATTGTAGTTTCACCTTGGGCGATCGCACCCAACATCAAAGCTCGGTGAGAAATCGACTTATCGCCCGGAACTCGAATCCTCCCCACCAGCGACAAGCCCGAGGTCGGTTTTTGAATGCTTAAAGTTTGGCTTTTGTCAAGAAGCGTAGTAGTGATAATGTCAGCTTGCATTGAGATAAACTAGGATTGGATGGCGTTAGCTATCCTACCTTTTTCCCAGTCCTCAGTCAGTCGTCTTTTGTACGGCCTGCGGGTTTTTTCCCAATGTGTCCGGTTAACTCAAAGACTGATTAAACTTGCCCCCACAGTCTGCTATCAGTTATCGGCGACAAGGGAGGACGGACGCAACCGCACGGATTTCACATTAATTACACATTAATTTCACAAATATTATCCGTGTATCTGCGTAGATTTCATGTCCTGCTCTCAGTTATCAACCAGATGATTGAATTTTGACTAAACAATTTTAGATTTTCGATGGCGAGTTGTACATTTTTCCTTTTTTTAAGCAAAAGCTCCGGAATTTGGAAACTATCTAATCTAGAATCTAAAATATAAAGCCTCAAATCTCACATCTCAAACCGCCCAATTCACAACAACTCCTAAACTTTTATTTATGCTGACCCATCACCGCAAGCCTGTAAGTTTATCGCTGGTATCCACAGATTTACCTTTGTGGTCATTCGTTGAAACCGGTGCTACCCTTTATCAAAAAGACAACGATCGCTTTCACTTGTTGTTGCATGAACCCGCAATAATCGATCGCCAATTTGCCGACGACTCCGACGAATCGACCGAGCAAGTTACTGTCTTGCCCCCAACTACAAAACCCCGGTTGCTCTGGCTAGAAGTTTCACCCTATCGAGTCATTATGACCATGCAAGGAAACGGCAAATACAGTTACCGCCACTGCTGGGAACGAGGAATGTACGGGCTGAGCCGTTATTGGCTTCAGGGCGACTCGCTGGCGACTCCCGAACAGTTGCGACTCCGTAACTTCACTCGCAACTTGACTCTGACAGGAAAGCCGGAACCGGATCACCTACGGTTAGAATATGAGTTGTGGTCGGAAAAAGTACAACTCGGTCAGTATATTTTGAATTTAGAAATTCATCACTAAAGTGGGTAATTGGAAAGGGGTAGATAGTAGGTGAAGGCGACGCATTCCTCAAATTCATTCACCCGCTGTGCGTTGTTGGGGTTCGCGTGGCCATCTCAAAACTCAAAACTCTTAGCCTTTAGCGATCGCTCTTACAATAATTAATCAGTTTGCTAGTCAAAGCGTCTTGATTTGCGGCTGCTTGATTCGCCTGCTGTCCGGCTCTAATAATATCTGCTTGAGCTGTTTTGATTTGCTCTCGACCTTCTATACTTGTAGAAGCCAGATTTCCAGCCTGAAGACTTTTGCTTATGTCGCCGAGTGCTTGACTAATTTCCTGGAAAGATTTAACAGATGGCTCCTTAATTTCTTTGAGGGTTGGATCTGTTATTCTCAGAGCCTCCAGTTCATTTGCTATCACGTTCAAATTTTTAGCTAAGTTGTCGGTCGTTGCAGCATCGTTGCTGTCTTTATCAACATCAATGAGAGCGTTGCCTTTGTTGACAATTTTAGTGAATTTAGTACACTGGACAGCTCGGCTATCGCTGCAACTAATCGTCAGCGTACAGCAAGCAACAACTATCAGCAGGATGGCAATCTGTTTGCGAAAAAAGTACATGAACCCTCGGTTGCAAAAAAAGTAGATTCTGGGATTTTGTCGTAGAGTGGGTCAGCGATTAGCCGATATATCGACTGTCGTAAAACTTTCGCGGCATTCAGACACGCTCTACTAATACCAATTTTTTATGAGGCTGCATAGAATCTGATCCCCCCTAACCCCCCTTAATAAGGGGGGGACAAGATTCTTCTCAAAGTCCCCCTTCTTAAGGGGGATTTAGGGGGATCGAGATATGTGCCACTTCACCTTAAATTGGTATAAGCTAAACTACGTACCTGTTTAGGAACTATGGTCAAAAACAGCAATAACCTAAAGAAGGGAAGCATTTGGGGATATCTTACCCTGCTTTTGCCTATTTCCTTGACGGCGGTTGCCAGTTTCGAGTCGGGAACGATGTTTTGGGCGATCGCCACCACAGCCGGCATTGCTTGGGCTTACAAGCTCTACCAGCAGCAGCAAAAACATAAACTCGCTCATTTAGACTCGGTTTTCTACAAGTTGATTAAGGAAAATCAAGGGCGAGTTACGGCTTTAGATTTGGCGATGAATGCGAAACTCCCCGGAGAAAAGGTTCAAGAGTATCTTGACGAACGAGCTTCGGAATTTGCCGCAGATTTTGAAGTGACAGAACAAGGCGGAATTTTGTATTATTTTCAAATAGCTCCAACTGTCACTCCCAGCGAAACACCTAATGCGGCAATAGCTGTTCAAGAGCCTCCCACAAATCGGGAAAAAGCACAAGATAAAAAACCAAATTTATTCCCCATTACTCAAACCAAGACTCCTGAAAAGCCCAAAATCTCTTTTACCCAGACGGAACTCTCCCGCAGGTTCAAAGTTCACGCAACTACGATCGGCAAGTGGAAACTTAAGCCGGAGTTTGCTCAGTGGAGCCGCGAAAAAGACCCGGAGGATCTCGCCTGGGAATATTCTACAGAAAACAAGCGATTTTATCCCAAAGATTGAGTTTCTCCAATATTCGCCAAAATATATCAAGAAATCCGGTTTATACGACGCTCTGCGGTTGGTAGCGAAGAATTTGGGAGAGAAACGGGGTTTCTGAGACTGGAGCGATTCCAGCACTGATTTTACTGCCGTTGACCGATCGACCTCTTTAGGTTATTTTAAGTAAAATCGTGTGTTGCTGAGTTTGCCAAATAAAAAGCAGTAAGTTCGATCGTCATATCTATTTCTTTTTTCTCCTATGTCCAAAACAACCTTGCGAGTAGTCGCCCGCCTCGCCGCCTTTCCCGACAAAGTAGCAGAACTTAAATCTCTGCTGCTGAGCATTATGGAGCCCACTCGCAAAGAGCAAGGCTGCATCAAATACGAACTCCTGCAAAATCAAGCCGATCCCACAGATTTTACGTTTGTTGAAGAGTGGGAAAGTGCAGATTTGCTCGAACTACATCTCGGTTCAACTCATATTCAAGACGCCGTGCAGAAATTAGACGGTTTGGCCGTTGGGTCTCCAGATATCCGTCGCTATGAATTGCTAGCTTAAGCGGGTTTTTATAGCAATTTTATTAATGTTTGTGAAATAGCTTATGCCCCCTATATCGGCTTTTTAAGGGGGCTATAGTTCATTATAAATAGAAGCAAAGCTAAAAAAAATATGACAGTAGCAACAATAAAAAAGTTATTTATTTATCCAATTAAAGGGCTGACACCGCAACCAATGTCGGAGTTTGCTTTAACAGCAGGACACGGTATTAAGGGCGATCGAGCTTTTGCCTTAATGTTTGCAGATAATCTTGAAGCTGCAAAGATGCGCGCCCAAAATATGCCTTGGATGAGCAAAAAACATTTTGCCGTTCAAAACGATTGGCCTGTGTTAGCAGCTTTGGAATGTGATTATCAACCGGAAACGACGGTTTTAACAGTCAAGCGTCAAGGGGTTGAAGTATTATCCGCAGAAACGAAGACAGCAGCGGGGCGCGATCGCATCGGCGCTTTTTTTACAGAATATCTGGCGGCAATTGAACCCACAAAAGAAGCGAGACACCCGCAGTTTGCACCTTTGCACTTAGTCGGCGACACCAGCGGCGAAACTCGTTATCCCGATCGAGAACCCGTACACATTTCTTTACTCAGTCAAGCCACATTAGACGAATTAACAGAAATCGCTGTTCAAAACATTGACGTGGGCCGATTTCGCCCGAACATTGTGCTAGAAGGTATGGCAGCTTGGTCAGAATTTGAGTTGATTGGAAAACAGTTTCAATTAGGCACGGCGCGCATAGAAGTTACAGCACGAATCGGTCGCTGTGTCAATATAGAAGTGAATCCAGAAACGGGCGATCGGGATATTTCCCTACTCAGTTTACTGCAACAGGAATTCGGTCACGCACAAACAGGAGTTTTAGCCAAAATTATCGACAGTGGCACAGTTAAAATAGGCGATGTTTTGCATCCCTAGAATAATCAGTTGATGCGTTGTTATATATCCGAAGCCGTTAGAGGCGTGCCCGAGTCCACAATCCGAACCAACCGCAGACAATATTAACACAAAACCCGCCCCCACGCAGCGACTCATCCTGCTTCCGGCACCCTCACCTTATTACCAATCAAATTCAGAAAACTCGTTCCAAAATGTTGAATCTCCAAAAAATTAGCATAGGAAGGAGTTGACTTGTAAACTCTAAAAGTCCGCATAATTCCTAAAGTCGCGGCACTTTCCAGCGGGCCGATAAAGCTAGTATCCCTGTCCAAAAAATGAGACTGCTTAGCCCAGTGTGCCATCTGTTCCGCATTCAAAAAATAGCAGCCGGAATGAGGATTCAACGCCCGCTCAAAAGCGACTGTTTGTTCCATGATTTTTCCCATTAACTGCCGCTGCTCCTCTATTTTTTGAAACTGAGAAGTTGCTGAGTCTGCTAAATCACCATCAACATATGCTTTAAACACTGCGCCTTTAGGCGCTATTTCATAGCGATTAGGTTGCAGCAAATTCCCATTTCCCCCGTGATGCGTAAACCACTTTAATTTACTAAAAAACCACGGATCGTGCAGAATTAAATCATCTTCCAAATAACAAAAATAATCGTATTTGTCTAGACACGCTCGCAAAACTGCTTGACACTCAAACCCCAATAGCAGCGGTTCGCATTTGGTAGCGTGGTGCATAAAACATCTGGGCTGCACTGGCAGTTGAGGCAAGAGATGATAGCCTTGAGTAGTGCAAATAACAATGTCAATTTCGTGCTGTTGAGATTGATTGGCTGGGATAGTTACACATTCGCTAATGTCAATCATGGACTGAGATTTGCCGTACAAAGCTTGCAGCGCTGTCACGCAAGCTGTTAAAGCATTGAGTCGTGGTTGCGGATCATTTCGCTGGGAAGCGTGTTTCCCCTCGCCGCTGGGATTGTAAAAGTGAGCAATAGTGAAGAGAATTCGCATTGGTGTGGATTAACAATTAGAAATTAAACAATAAAACAGAACGATCGCACAATAGCCTATAAATTTTACCGCATTTAGTCGGTAAATAACTCCGGCAGGCGATCGCGCAACTCAGCATTTAAACGTGGCAACTCTTCCCGCATCTGTAAGTACCAATCTCGCCGCTGCCGGTAGTGCCCACACAGCAAGCGGTTGTCGCGCACCCATTCGTAAGCATTAGCGGCTATTCCCCGGCGCCGAGAAGTGTCAGAAATCAGCGAATTTAGTTTGGTTTCAAACTCTTTTTCATATCGATAAATCAATCCGGTTTCACCTTCGACAATTGAATGTTCGTACACAGTGGGACTGGCCAGCACCGCTACTCCCCGCGCTGCACATTCAATAAATTTTAAGTCGGATTTCGTTTCGTTAACCGGGTTGGAAACAAGCGGCAGCAAAGCTATATCGCAACTGTACATGATTTCTTGATACCGTTCGTAGCTGCAAAATGGTTCAAATTCTTTTTGCTGTATTTGCAACGCTTCAAAAAATCGGCGGTCATGGATAACTTTAACTCGAATTCGGGGTTTGTGTGCGACTAAAACTCGATTTAGCGCTGCCATAATCGGCTGCCAATCTTTTTCGCGGTTGAGTGCACCAAAAAAAATTGTGACTGTATCTTCTGTCGGATAAATTCGCGGCGGAGGTAAATAAGCTAATTGATTGGGAAATACTGCAACATTAGGATTGTAGTGCCGCAAAATTTTTGCTAGCGGTTCTGTAGAAGTTTGAACGCAGTGACAGCCGCGATAGCTGAGGTAATTATTATCTGCATATTCGCGGCGGCGGATGGGATTGTCGTCAATTTCAGCTACTATTAAATAGCCTTGTTGCAACAGTTCTTTGAGTTGGGGAATGTAGGCGGGATATTGCATGATTGTCCGCTGCCAGATGAAGACTTTTTCTTCTCCCAGCAGGGGGGGAATTAATTCTGCTGTTTTCACGCCGGATACGGTGCGGACACCGGGAATTGTAGCGCTAAATTTATCCGGTTCCAAAACTCGCACACGATCGCACCCTGTAGGAGCCATAATGATAGTCTGAATCAGCAGTCTGCGCGCAGGTACGGTCGATTTGGTCGATCGCACGATATAATGTTCAGCACCTGTTTCCGTAGCAAAGCTGCTCGATGTTAGTTCTAAAGCCTTTACCATTGGATGCAGTAATTCCTGAAAGTGGACAAAATTTTCGGTTTTGTGTCCCTTCCCTTGAAATTCGTAAACCTGCAATCCGGCTTGAGCAAATAGTGATTTAATACTTTCTAGGGTAAACCAGTGCTGCATCTTACTGTCGGGATTCTCCCACTGTCCCCGCAAGAGATTGACAATCCGTCGCCAGTATTGAACATTAGGGATTCTAGCGAGAATTTGCCCCTCTGGATTCAGCAAAGCACTGTACTGCTTGAGGACTTCCCAAGGGTTTTTGAGATAGGGTAGCAAGTCGCCAAAAACCAAACAATCGACGGTTCCTGGGGCGATGTCGAGACTTTCGAGGGCAATTTCTTCAATATCGGCTACCGTCACCCAGTTTAGGCGATCGACTGCAATTTGGGCTTTTTCTCGATCGCATTCAATGCCAATATACTGACAATGGGGATTGATCAGTTTGTACTGTTCGCCCGTCGAGCCCGTACCGCAGCCAATTTCAACAATGACTTTAGCATCCGGCGGTAGCAGCTTCAAGAAGTCGTGGTTGGCGCGATCGATCACTTTCTCTAAAATTCCTGATTAGTTTATCGTAAAATAATACAGAGCAACCCATGCCAACAGACGACCAGCCGAAGGTTAGCATTGCGATGCCAGTATACAATGGCGCTCGCTATCTTTGTCAAGCATTAAATTCTCAGTTGCGAACTTTTTTTCTTTCTCTTCTCTTGTTCTGCCTTAAGAGTGTTTCCTTTAAATCTTATTCACCAATCCTGCTGGATTGCTATATAGCAATCCTTGCAGGAGTCGTAAATTTTTTACCCCACCCCAACCCTCCCCGCGGGTTCGGGGAGAAAGTAAGAAATTCACAAATGATTTAGTCTTGCTATATGTTAGCAAATATTCAGCAAAATTATAATTTTTTCTCTAGCCTACCCTTTTTTAGCGCAATTAAGCCGATCAATTAATTCGGTTTCTTCTCAAAAAATCCACACTACACGCTGCTAAATACATTAGAAACTATGAACCCTAATCTAGGAATGAACATTGCCGGCTACATCAACGGCGAATTTGGCATAGGAGAAGGTGTCCGAGCCAATATCAGGGCTGCAGAAGCCGCCGGGCTTCCCTTCGCCCTAAACAATTTTACCCGCAGTCCCCACCGCAAGAAAGACACCACCTATCAAAATTTTAGCCAAGACAATCCCCATCCCGTAAACTTAATTCAAGTCAACGCCGACGAAGTTACAACGTTTATCAAACATACAGGTTCCACCTATTTTGAAAACAAATACAATATCGGCTTTTGGGCCTGGGAACTTCCCGCATTTCCCCCAGAATGGCAGCCAGGATTTAATCACTTTCACGAAATATGGACTTACAGCAACTATTGCGCCGAAGCAATTGCCGCAGTAGCGCCAATTCCCGTTATCAAAATCATGCCTAGTATTGCTCTCCCCGCACCTTCCCTGAACAGAGAAGCACTGAATTTACCGAAAAATAAATTTATTTTCTTGTTTGTATTCGACTTTTCCAGCCTCATAGAGCGCAAAAATACTTTAGCGACAATTCAAGCATTTAAACAAGCTTTTGGGGGAAATAACAGCGTATTATTGGTCATCAAATCTTCTAATTCTAACAACTTTTCAGCGGCGCAAGCATCCTTAAACTCAGCCATAGCAAATAATTCCAATATCAAACATCTAGACGGGTATTTGTCCAAAAATAAACTTAACGGCTTGCTCTATAATTGCGACTGTTATGTATCGCTGCACCGCTGCGAAGGATTTGGCTTAACCATGGCTGAAGCCATGTTTTACGGCAAACCCGTAATTGCCACCGGCTATTCATCAAATACAGAATTTATGAATGTCGGCAACAGCTATTTAGTCAAGTATAAGTTAATCCCAATTGAGAAAGATTGCGGGCCTTACAAAAAAGGCAATGTTTGGGCCCAAGCGGATGTCGAACACGCGGCGGATTTAATGCGGTACGTCTTTAACAATTACCGGGAAGCTCAAGAAATTGGAGCGATAGCGGCCGAGGAAATTCAGAACTTACTCAACCCGCAAGTTACAGGTAATAAAATTAGAAAACGTCTCGAATATATTGCCGAGATTACCGATAACTTTCAAAGCATACCTCTGTCAGGAACAGCCAAAGCAAAGTCTGCGAAAATTAGGGCATACTTGCCCCCATCACAGCAAAAAAGTCAATCAAAAGGAGAAATACAAAACGAGCAGCCGAAGGTTAGCATTTGCATTCCGACATACAACGGAGAAAAATTTATTGGGGAAGCAATCAAAAGTGCTTTGGCCCAAACTTACCCTAACATAGAACTGATTATATCCGACGACGGTTCCACAGACGAAACAATTGCGCTCGCACAATCATTCCAATCGCAAACCTCAGTCGATTTCCGCATCGTACTGCACCGCAACTACGGCTTATCACAAAACTGGAATTTTTGCATTTCTCAAGCAAACGGTCAATACATTAAATTTCTGTTTCAAGATGACTTGCTCGCACCAGAATGTATTGAAAAAATGGTCGCCGTCGCCCAAGAAAACCCAGAAATAGGTATGGTTTTCTCCCCGCGCGGCATCACCATAGCTGAAGATGAATCTAACCCGATTTTGCGGAGAGCTTCCCAATCAATTAAAGATTTACATAAAAGCTGGTCGAATTTAAAATCTATTCAGCCCGGAAAAGACTTACTAGCAGATACTAACTGCTTGAGCAACCCCATAAACAAAATCGGCGAACCGAGTACCGTCTTAATTGCTGCGCGAGTCTTTGAAGAAATAGGATTATTTGATTCGGGATTATCTCAGTATGTAGACTTAGATATGTGGTGGCGAATCATGGGGAACTATCACATCGGATTTGTAGATGAAAAACTGTCCTCACTGCGGATTCATCCCGAACAACAAACTTGGAAAAACTTCGCGGCTGGGGAAAATCATAAGGATGTAGTAAGATTTTACAAAAAACTACTAAATAGTCCTGATTACAGTTTCCTGGATCAACAAATCAAACAGACAATCCGCCAAAAGCTGGCATTGAGAACCCAGCCGAGTTTATCGGAATTGTCAGCAATGCTTGAGCAATACAATAAATTCCCCTCAAAACAGTCTCTTCTCGCGCTGCGCCACTACCGCCAACAGCTAGCGGAATATTGGCTGAATTTGCCAGCGAAAAAATTAGAAACGGCTTACTCACAAGACGCCGGAAAAGCTCATAAATTGCTCCTAGATAGCGCCCTCAAAAATGAAACTTTAACTGAGGAAGAACAAAGTTTTGTCCAGCAGTTATCCTCGAAACTTGCTGAAGGAGGGGAAATTGCCGAGAAGATGCAATATCTCCTCGCAGCGATGCTGTACCGCGACGCTTATCAGTTGCCACTTGAGTATAAAAATGCAGCAATTCCCCAGTGGTTTTTCGACGACTTTTTGAAATTTATCTTTCAGTCTCCCGGTTATTTTAAACAAAACTGGGAAATAGAAAGGTACTCTGAATATTTCCAGCAGTTAATCAAGTATGTCGCTGCTAATATAGCCAGTTTTCCTGATTCAGAAGTGTGGCGTTACTTGGCGGCTTTTATTGCGAAAAGAGTTAGTTTCCAAGCTTTGTATTTGAGCGAGCTAAATCTGCTCAATATATTGAGTCATCGAGCTGATATTATGGAATTTTATTTGAAAAATATCGGCTGTCAACTAGAATGTAATTTTCCTGAGATAAAACCTGGAATAACTAAAATTAGAGTTGGCTTTTTGCTTGATAAAATTAGTGATGAAGCCGAGACTCGTGCTGCAATTACGAATTTTGAATATTTAGACAGAAGCAAATTTGAAATAATCGTGTACTATTTCCCGGTACAAGACGAGCGACTGGGGAAATATTGCGAAAATTGCGCCGACAAACTGGTGCAACTGTCCGAAGATTTGCCCAATCAAGTTCGAGAAATTCGATCGCACGATTTAGATATTCTGCTAATCTGCACCAATACTACCGACACTTCTCAACCAAGCGCCCTGCTGTGCCTGCACCGACTAGCGCGGGTGCAAATAGCTACCGGTGCATCAACCCCCGCCACCACGGGCGCCCCAAATATTGATTATTTCATTGCCGGAGATTTGACATTGCCCGCAGGTGCAGCAGCAGAGTATCGCGAAAAATTAATTACTTTAAAAGGCTCAGGAGTTTGTTTTAGCTATAGTGTAGGCTCAGCACCTGCCATAGTTGAACCGACTCGTAGCAGTTGGGGAGCCACTGAGGAATCTGTAGTGTTCATGTCCGGCGCTCCAGCTTTTACAATTATCCCAGAATTGAGAGAAACTTGGGCAAAAATTATTGCTGCCGTACCGAATTCTCTTTTAGTTTTGTATCCCTTTAGTTCCGGCAATGAAAAATATCCGACAGTGCCTTTTTACAACCAAATTCGATCGCTCTTTGCCGAATTTGGGGTTGACAAAAAGCGCTTAGTTGTGATTAAAGCGCTGCCATCTCGCGCAGATTACATAAAATGTCTGGAATTGGCTGATATATATTTAGACTCCTATCCATACAGCAGTGCCTGCTATGCGGCAGAAGCGCTGTGGGTGGGGTTGCCTGTAGTAGTAAGAAAAGGGCAAACAGGGCGATCGCGACAATCAGCCGCCGTGCTCGAAGAACTGCTAATTCCGGAACTGGTAGCAGACAGCAAGAACTCTTATTTAGAACTCAGCATAGCACTGGGAACCAACCCCGAACTGCGCCGGCACTACCGCGATCAAATCGATCACAAAATGGCGACAAACCCGAAATATCTCGACAGTCGCGCTTGCTCGACCCAACTCGGCACACTCTTTGAAAGACTATTCCGAGGGTGAAGGAAGAAGGAAGTTCAGCAACTAAGCTGTTTACGGGATTTAACGGATGGATGTTGAGGGAAGAAGGAAGAGGGCAGAAGTAAAAATTTTCCCACTCTCCCACTCTCGCATCCCACTACCATTCTGAGACCCGCGGGGAACCCCTCGCTAGGCAGAGCGTCAAGAAATAGACAGCAATAGCGCTAGCCCACTGACGGTCTGCTATCATCGGGGAATCGAGGGGTTAGTGGTTGTCGCTCTTTTCCTGCCACAGCTAAATTAAAAGGGGAAGCGCAAGTCAGTTGGAGATAAAAAAATGACAGGACTTTTTCAAATAGGCGATAAATTACTGCAAGCTCAGGATATGCCATCGCTCCTGAAGCGGTACCAGTTAATGCCGCAATTCTTACGCGGTGTAATAGTAGACCAAGCAATCGCATCCTTTAGTTGCAGCGACGAAGAACGCCAATCCGCCGTGGAGAACTTTCTGGCACAACACCAACTGACAGCCCCCGAAGCCAAAGAAGCTTGGCTGCGTGGCCAAAACATGACGGAAGAAGAACTTCAAGAGATGGCCGTCAGGCCCTTGCTGATCGAAAAATTTAAGCAAGCCACTTGGAGACCTAAAGTAGATAATTATTTTTTAACCCGCAAAGCCAGCCTAGACCACGTAGTCTATTCCCTGGTACGCACCAAAAATCCAGCACTGGCAAACGAACTTTACTTTCGCATCCTCGAAGGGGAACAAACCTTTGCCGAAGTGGCCCGCGACTTTTCCGAAGGGCCAGAGTCCAAGTCCGGTGGCTTGTTGGGCCCAGTACCCCTGAGCCAGCCCCACCCGGCGATCAGCAAACTTTTGTCCGTCAGCCAGCCAAATCAACTCTGGACGCCGCGTCCTCTGGCAGAATGGATGGTAATTATTCGACTAGAAAAGTTCATGCCGGCCCAGCTCGATGAATCGATGCGGCTGCACTTGATTAACGAACTCTTTGAAAGCTGGCTCGCCGAACAGATCTCGCAAATAGGCCCGCTACAGCCCCTCTCTTCCGTGTCTTCAATATCATGACTTCTTCCGCTGTTTCCCTCTCTCAGATTCAGGATTTCCTAGCTCAAACACCTCCCTTTGATCGGCTCTCAGAGACGGCTCTGTCAGCCTTGGTGGCTAAATGCCAACTCCTCGGCTACCGGACGGGGCAACCCCTGTTTGAACGGGAAAAAATGCCGACTCAGGTGGCAATTATCTATCAAGGTCAGGCCCGGCTGCTGGGCTTTGACCAGCGCTCGCAGCGCCACGTAAGTTTACGCTTGGTGCAGTCGCAGGAAATTCTCGGCTGGGCTGGCTTGCTCAGGGGAGTTCCCTGCGAAACGGCGATCGCCTCTACAGATGTGATCGCGATCGTCCTACCCGCCGAAGATTTCCTGAGCGTACTGGAAAAACAGCCGACCTTTGGAGAAGCCTTTCGCGAACACTGTTCCTTGAGCGAAGTATTTGAACTGTTGAGCCTGGAGTTGCAGCGCCAAGCCGACGGCACTTCCAATCTCAAGGAACTCACCCTGCAAGCTTGGCAAGACGCTACAGTTGTCAACGTGCCAAACGGCAACAAAAAAACTCAAGACATCGCCAAAGAGCTAGATGCCGATAGAGTTTGGCTCGTCAGCAGCGGCGTCTTGGGCGACTTTCCCACCGGCAGCCGCTTTTCTGTGGAAAACGCAGCCAAATCCTTAAAAGTAGAAGGTCGCCTCGGTGCTCGCTTGGTCGGCTTCCGGGAACCCCCAGAACCCCAACCCGAAACAGACTCATTAAATGGCACGACAGAGATAGTAAGCCCTGGGCAGAATCCGCCCGGCGGAAAATTCATCGAGGTTCTACCGGGCCCAGACCGTCCCCCAGAACCCAAAACCGACCAACCAAAGGATGCGGCAAGATACCCAGTTTTCCGCGCCAAAGGGCAGATTGACGCCCCGCTAGCTTGCTTCCAAATGTTGAGCAAGTATTTCGGCCTCAAATTTCGTCGAGATATCATCCGCAAAGTTCTAGAAAATCAGTTAAAAACCGCCGGTTCCATCAGCATCCAAGCCTGCGGGGCGATCGCCCAAAGCATCGGCCTCACGCCCCAATTGGCGCAAGTGCCAGCCGATGCCATCAACCGCATCAAAGCCCCGGTAATGATTAAATGGGAAGACAGCTTTGCCATTATTTACAGCATTACCGAGCAAGAATTGGTGATGGCGACAGCCGAAAAAGGATTGATGCGGAAGCGGATACCTCAGTTTAAAGAAATCTGGGGCGAACAGGGAGAAGTCCTGCTGCTGCAAGCTCCGCAAGTCGAACAAAAAGAGCAGTTCAGCTTCTGGTGGTTTGTGCCGGCTCTCATGGAACACAAGACAGTGTTTTTTGAGGTGTTGCTCGCTTCGTTTTTTGTACAGCTATTTGGTCTTGCCAACCCATTAATCAGCCAAATAATTATTGATAAAGTATTAGGTCAGCGCAGCATTGACACCTTGGATATTTTGGGGGCATTTCTGTTAGGTGTTGCTCTGTTTGAAGGACTGCTCAACGGTTTACGCACCTTTTTGTTTATAGACACCTCAAACCGCATCGATGTCAGATTGAGTGCGGAGGTAATCGATCACTTGCTGCGGCTGCCCCAAAATTACTTTGATAATCGGCGCGTGGGAGATCTGGTTTACAAATTCAGCATGATGGGCCAGATTCGGGAATTCATGACGAGTACAGCTCTGACAGTGGTTCTTGATGCAGTATTTTCGGTGGTTTACGTCGCCGTTATGCTCTCCTACAGCGTGCAGCTAACGTTTGTATCTTTGGCAGTGGTACCGATACTGGGGCTGATGATTGTTCTAATCAATCCGCTGGTGCTGCGCCTAATCAAACAGAGAAATATGCGTTTTGCTGACTCTCAATCTTATCTAGTGGAAGTAGTCAGCGGGATTCAAACTGTTAAGGCTCAAAATATTGAATTGAAATCCCGTTGGGAGTGGTCGAGCCGCTACGCAAAATACATTACCGCCAGTTTTAAAACAATTATCACCGGGACTACGGCCGGTACGGTTAGCAGCTTTTTAAACCAGGTGGGTAACTTAGCTCAGTTGTGGGTGGGAGCTTATTTGGTACTGGGAAATCAGATTACTTTGGGTCAGTTGATTGCTTTCCGAATTATTTCCGGGAACGTGACTGGTTCGCTGCTGCGTTTTGTGAGCGTCTGGCAGAGTTTCCAAGAAGTGTCAATGTCGATCGATATGCTCAAGGATGTGGTCGATACGCCGACCGAAACCAGCGATGAAGACCGGAGCAATATCCCGCTGCCGGCAATTCAAGGGCAGGTTACGTATGAGGAGGTTTCCTTCCGATTCCTGGAGAGCGGTCCACTGCAATTGGCTAATGTGAATTTGGAATTTCCCGCTGGCAGTTTTGTGGGAATTGTGGGGGGAAGCGGTTCGGGTAAAAGTACCGCGATGAAGTTGTTGCAGCGTCTTTATCCGCCGCTGTCGGGCCGGATTTTTATTGATGGGTACGACATTGCCAAGGTGGAATTATATTCGCTCCGCAGCCAACTTGGGGTAGTTCTCCAAGATACTTTGCTCTTTAACTGCTCGGTACAGGAAAATATTGCTCTGAGCAATCCCGATGCGAGTACGGATGAGATTGTGCGAGCTGCGAAATTAGCGGTAGCTCACGATTTTATTATGAGTTTGCCTGCTGGCTACAATACGATAGTTGGAGAGCGGGGTTCGTCGCTTTCTGGGGGTCAAAGGCAGCGTTTGGCGATCGCCCGCACGATTTTGCAAAACCCGAAACTGCTGATTTTGGACGAAGCTACAAGCGCCCTTGACTACCATTCCGAACGCCAAGTTTGCAATAACTTAGCAGAAGCTTTCGCCGGCCGCACGGTGTTTTTCATTACTCACCGCCTGACTACCATCCAAAACGCTGATGTAATTATTATGATGGATCAAGGTTCGGTAGTCGAGCGGGGAACTCATAAAGAATTAATGGCTCTTAAAGGACGTTACTACTGCCTCTTCCAACAACAAGAGTCATCGAATACCTGATATCTAACAACTCACAACTGCTCACTAACGCTTAACAACTGAGAACTAACAAATGGCTATGAAATCGTTAATACTTTCTGAGCAACCAGTCATTCTCGAAAAACCAGCGATTTGGTCGCACTTGTTTTTGTGGATGATCATGCTGATGACCACTTCTGCTGTAGTTTGGGCTTATTTTGCTAGCGTAGAGCAAGCTGTCCCCGCTGTGGGTCAATTGGAGCTCAAAGATGGTGCTAGAGACATCCAAGCACCTGCTACGGGCGCAGTGGTGAGACTTCACGTTGAAAATGGCGATCGTGTGGAAAAAAACCAGCCTCTGCTCACTTTCAATCCCCTTGCACCCAGTGCCGATTTAACATCGATACAGAAAACTAAAGAAGCTCTGGAAAAGGAAAATAAATTTTACGAAGATGTTGTCAACGGCAAAATTCAAGGCGCTGTTCCTTCTAACCTAGAATCAACAATCAAGGACAGACAGAGCCTCACGGCACAAAATCAAGTGCTGCAAGCTTTGATTGACGAACTGTACCTCAATCGGGGAGCTAGCGGAAATTTTGATGCAGCCCAGCAAGGACTTTATGTTAATTATCGATCGGAGTTTCTGTCTCGCGTAGCTGCAGCTCAAGGCCAAGTTCAGGAGTTGGAAAAACAACTGAAGCAAGCTGAGGATGCTGAGAAAGCCGCAGGCGAGCAAATGACCGTAGCACAGCAACAATTTGGTTTTGCCCAAAACCAATTAAATTATGCCCAGCAGCAGTTAACTTCATCGAAAGAGCAAGTAAAATCGGCCCAGGCCCAGAAAGATTTAGCCGAAGAACAGTTAGCGAAATCTCAACAAGTATTGAAGTCGAATCAAAACATTCTAGGCAGACTCGCCCCCCTGGTGCAGGAAGGAGCCATCGCTGAACTGCAAAAAGAAAAACAGGAACAAGATGTTTTCAGAGGCCAAAGCGACGTTCTCAAACAGCAAGATCAAATCAAGCAGCGCGAAGGTGAAATCAACTCTCGCAAAGGCGAAATTAACACGCGCCTAGGTGAAATCAATACGCGCCGAGGCGAAATTAACGCACGTCAAGGTGATATCCAAAAAATTACTGCTGAAATACAGCGTCAGCAAGGAGAGCAAGCACGCATTCAGGAGTCCATCAGCCGCGCCCAAGAACAGTTAAAAAACACCAAGGATTCCTGGGCGAAAGAACTTTATACCAAAATTGCTGAAAACCAGAAACAAATTGCCAGCAGCGATTCTCAGCTAAGCCGCTTCAAAGTGGAAAACCTGAAAAAGTTGTCCGAGGTGAACGCTCAGCTAGAAAAGGCTCAACAAAACCGCGATACCCAAGTTCTGAAGGCTCCGGTATCCGGCGTTATCTTCGATTTGAAACCTTCTACGAAGGAAAATTCTAAGTTGGATATAGCGAAAGATCCGATATGCCAATCCATTATTAACTCAGTGATCAAACCGGGTGAACCGCGCCCAAAACGCTGTGAAGAAGCTTATTACGAAGCGCAGCAAACTGAAAAACTACTCAAGGTTTTGGATGACGAAAACGGTTTGGAAGCAGTTGTTTACCTGGAAAACAGCAATGTGGCTCTGGTATTGGATGCTTTGAGACAGAAGCGGGAAAAATTGGAACCGTATCACGGCAAACAATTAGACGGAGAAAAGATTGACTGCGAAAAAGGTAAAAGTTGCGTTTGTCCAGAGAAGGAAATTAACAGAGAGAAACTGGGTTTGACGAAATACCAATGTGTGCCTGTGGAAGTGAATGTAGAAGCTTTCCCGGCTCTGGAGTTTGGTACTGCTGAGGGTGAAGTGAAAGAGATTAGCAGCGATGCTGAGCCTCCTACTGAACTGCGGAAATACTACGCTTTCAAAACCAAAATTAAGCTCAAGAATCAGAAGTTTCTTTTGAACAAGGGCAAGGCAAATCAAGTTGAGGTTAACTTGCAGTCTGGAATGTCCGTGAGTTCTAATATCAATATCGGCAAGCGGAGTGTTTTGCAGATGTTTATCAACCGATTTACTGGGAAAATGGATACGTTCAAGACTATTAAGTAATTCGGTTAACCGACTTGAACGCGAGACTTTTAGGCTGTTCGGAAACCCGGTTTCTTCAAGAAACCGGGTTTATATGTGTGATGTTTTTCAACTTGTTTGTAGTAAGGAATGCAAGTCCCTATCGGCCCAAACTATGAGGAGTGAAGTCTTCACTACAAACTTGATAAAAATTATTTAACCGGGTTTGATATAAAATGGTGATGGCAATCAGTGCGATCGCACATTCATGAAAAAAAATATTTTATTTACTCTATATCTAATTCCTGTTATCTTGTTAATCGGATTTGTAGCGAATTTTAGCGTTAACGTTCCCGTTGATGACGAGTGGAGGTTAGCTAGCCTTTTTGAAAAAATAGCTGGGGGAAATGTAACTTTTAACGATTTTTGGGCTTTGCACAGCAACCACCGCATACTTTTCCCTAAAATAATTATTGCGGTTGTGGCTTTTGCTTCCCGATGGAATATTAATTATCAGTTTTGTCTCAGCATAGGTTTGGCTGCGATAACTTTTATCGCTATGTACAAGTTATCCTCGATGCAAGTTAAGAATGTCGCGGATGATTTGTGGCATTTAGCTAATATTTTAACTTGTGTTTTGCTTTTCTCTCTAGTTCAACACGAAAACTGGCTTTGGGGATTTCAATTAGCGTGGTTTTTAGTCAATTTGTGTTTTGTAGCTGCGGTTTATGCGCTGAGTCCAAATCGCAAATTTTTGCCTAATATAGCCGTCTTTAATCTGATGAAACAGAGATGTTGCACCCATCTCGATAAGCTATTTAGGAACGGGCAAGATGCCCGTTCCACAAGAACATTGAATTTTGGTGGAACGGGTATCTTGCCCGTTCTTGAGAATGATGCAACACCTCCGATCGAACATAGTACGAACACGGAACTGTCGTGTGCCTACAATATTCAAATATCGATTGCTGCTTTATTCTGCTTTATTGCTAGTTTTTCCCTCGCGCAAGGCTTGCTGTCTTGGTTGGCTGCAATTCCGGCTGTGGCGGCGTTAGAAGGAAATGCGGTAGAAAAAAGAAAAAGATTGATTCTATGGATATTGCTGTTTGCTGCAACTTGTGCTATTTACTCAATTGATTATCATCCCAGTCGAAAAACAAGTATTATTTCATTGTTGAATAAGCCCCTGATGGTAATTGATTACTTTTTGAGTCTGTTGGGTTCGCCAATTGTGCGATCGCCGGGAATTTCAGCATTGGTTGGATTGCTAATATTCGCAACTTTCTTATTTTTGGGATTCCACTTTTGGAGAAAGATTACCGAGCAGGGTGAGGCTTTACCTTGGCTGTCAATAGGTTTGTTTTCGGTTTTATCGGCTCTGTTTATTACGGCTGGGAGGGCAGAATTTGGGGCAATTCACGCGCTTGAATCGTCGAGGTATACGACTAATTCAATTTTGCTCTTAATTGCTTTAGTTCAGCTAGGGCAATTGTTTATCCGAGGTAAGATTGCTACCATAAATCGCAACTATAAATTGGTTTATCGGGTGTTAGCAGGGCTGTTAACTGGGATAATTATTGTTAACTCTCAACAGGCGATCGCCCAATCTCGCTCAGCACTTCTTTACAAACAAGGCGCTCAAGATTGTTTGCAGTTAATTAATTATCTGGAACCATCGGATTTTTTTGAGAATTCGCCGGAAAGCTGTTTGAGAGTGCTGAGCAAAAAAACTTGGCTGGTGAGAGAAGGCGCTGCAATTATCGACAAAATAGGTTGGAGAAAGTTCGCGAAAAATGTAGAGTTTATTTCTAATACCGAGAAAGTTTACGGTTATTTAGACAAACCTCAAACTAGCGATAAATCCTTGACTGTTAAGCAAAATGATGCTGTCAAAGCTGTCGGTTGGGCGGTTTTGCCAGAAAATTTGCAACAACCAAATATTGTACTGCTATCTGTCGGCGAGAAAAAATCTTTTTTTGCTAGCGCTTATGTAAATTTGGACAGTCCGGACATAGGTAAGAGTTTAAAATCGGAGTTATACAATAATGCAAGGTGGGCTGTTGATTTGTCGGCTAATAATTTGCCGATCGCCCAAACTGAAATTAAAGCTTGGGTGTATAATCCTGTTGACAACCAGTTTGTCCAGTTGCGCGGAGGATGAGGAGTGAAAATTTCTGTGATTATACCAGCTCACAATGAGGAGGGCTGTTTGTACGGTACTGTGCGGGCGATCGCCCAGACGCTCGATTTAGAAGGCATTCCGCACGAAATTTTGATTGTGAATGACAATAGTGTCGATCGAACTATTGATATTTGCCAGGAGTTGTCAGAGACTTTTCCCACAGTTAGATACATCAACAATCAACCTCCCAACGGTTTCGGATTTGCTGTGCGCCGGGGATTGGCGGAATTTGACGGAGATGCTGCGGCAATTGTGATGGCGGATGCTTCCGACGATCCGATGGATTTGGTAGCAGGATACCGCAAATTGCAAGAAGGATATGATTGCGTTTTCGGTTCCCGCTTTATCAAAGGTGGCTTTATAGTTGATTATCCAATTCACAAGTTAGCAATTAACCGCTTAGCAAACTGGTTTGTGAAAAGTATTTTCGGCTTGCGGTACAGCGATGTCACCAATGCTTTTAAAATTTACCGCAGAGAAGTTATTGAAGGCGTGCAACCGATTTTGAGCCATCATTTTAATTTGACAGTGGAACTGCCTTTAAAAGCTATTGTCCGGGGTTTTTCCTATACGGTGATTCCTCTGAGGTGGTACAATCGGACTGCTGGTATTTCTAAGCTGAAAATAAAAGAGATGGGCAGTCGGTATTTGTTTATTGTCTTGTATGTCTGGCTGGAAAAACATCTCTCTCGCGGCGACTACCACCGGACTAGAAAGATAGCAAAGTTAAAAGTCAATGCCTGAGAGAATTTTAATTGTTGGTGGTGCGGGTTTTATCGGCAGTTGTTTGGCAATTGGCCTGAAAAAACTGCACCCGGAATGGCAAATAATTTGTTTAGATAACCTGCGTCGCCGGGGCTCGGAATTGAATCTGCCTCGGCTTAAAAGTTGCGGTATTCAGTTTGTTTACGGGGATATTCGTACAGCGGCAGATTTAGATCCAGTTGCACTAACTGCTGACTGCATTATAGATTGTGCGGCGGAACCTTCTGTGCTGGCTGGTTTTAGTTCGCCTCAGTACGTTTTGCAGACGAATTTACTGGGCACTGTGAATGTTTTGGAGTTGGCGAGACAGACAGGTGCGAGTTTGTTGTTTTTGTCTACGAGTCGGGTTTATCCGATCGCCACTGTCAAGTCTATCAAGTTGTTGGAATTGCCGAATAGATTTGCGATCGCCCCCGAGCAAACTTTACCCGGTATATCCGAGTTGGGCATATCAGAAGAATTCCCATTAAAAGGACACCGTTCGCTTTACGGAGCAACTAAATTAGCTTCGGAATTGCTGATTGAGGAGTACAGGGAAGCATACAATGTGTCGGCAATTATTAACCGCTGTGGGTTAATTACGGGTGCTTGGCAAATGGGTAAAGTCGATCAGGGAGTTTGCGGTTTGTGGGTGGCGGCTCACTATTTTCAAAAGTCGCTAAGTTATATTGGTTTTGGCGGCAGCGGGAAGCAAGTTAGGGATTTGCTGCACGTTGAAGATTTGTTGAGGTTAGTTAATTATCAGTTAGAACATTTTGCTGAATTTGACGGCGAAGTTTTTAATGTAGGCGGCGGTTTGAGCAACAGTCTTTCTTTGGTTGAGACAACTGATTTGTGCCAAAAGGTTACCGGGAAATCGATTTCAATTAATCCTGTTTTGGAGGAACGCGCGGGGGATATTCCGATTTTTATTACTGATTCTTCTAGGGTGATGGAGAAAACAGGATGGCGGCCTGTTATTGGGCCGGAAGCAGCTTTGCAGGATATTTATAATTGGATTGCTGCTAATGAGGTGGTTTTAAGTTCGATTTTGTAGGCATTTTTTAACCGCAGGTACAGGGGGATAAACGCGGCTAAACGCAGATGAATCTCTCTGCCTGCATCTGACTGGGAATGCCTGTCATGAGGCTCTGCCTCTATTGTTTTGTTTCGATGCTTTAACAAACATTTGACCTCCCAAAAACCTCCACAAAACCGGCAATTTTAAGTAAACTTTTAAAAGCCAGGGCGAGGTCGGTCTGCCTTTTGTCGAAAATGGCAAAAATCTGGGTATAATTAGGTCGATTTCAAAGCCGACGGTTTGTAACAGTTCTTGCAGCGATAAGTGGGTAATTGGTAATTGATGATCGATAAAATCGTAATATTCTTTGAAAGAATATTTAAAATTTGGTTGGACAACTAAGATAGAACCCCCTGGCTTAAGCGCCTCAAAGCAAAATGAGATAATTTGGATGAGTTCTTCTTTATTGCGGAGATGTTCAAAAAAGTTAGAGATAAATATCCGGTCAAATTGTTCGCTAAAATCTGGTTTATCGTCAAAAGTTAAAACATCAATGTTCAGCACTTTTACATCAGGATTGGCAAACAACTTGGAATCGGGATTGAGATCAATTAAATATTTTTTTTTAGCCTCTATTTGATTTATAAACTCGCAGTAACCGCCGCCAATATCTAAGACCGCTGATTCGGGAGGAACATAATATTGTAAGAAGTCGTCAATTAAAACTTTCCATAGTGCCACCTTGGCTTGCAGTTGTCTGGAATCAAATCGATTGGCGTACAATTTTTTGAGATATACGTCGGCTTTCATAGTAAAATAGCAGAGACTGAGTATGAGTTTATCACGCGATACAGCCAACTATGAATGTTATATCTACGGAAATACCGGAAGTTCTGATCATTGAGCCGAAAATTTTCGGAGACGATCGCGGTTTCTTTTTTGAGAGTTTCAATCACAAAGCTTTTGTCGAAAAAACAGGTGTGACGGCCGAATTTGTTCAAGACAATCATTCCAAATCGTCTAAAAATGTGTTGCGCGGTTTGCACTACCAAATGCAGCAGCCTCAAGGCAAATTGCTGCGGGTAGTTGCTGGCGAAATATTTGATGTAGCGGTGGATATTAGAAAAAGTTCGCCGACTTTCGGAAAGTGGGTGGGGTGTTTGGTGAGTGCTGAAAATAAACGGCAATTTTGGGTTCCGGCGGGATTTGCTCACGGTTTTTTAGTGGTTTCGGAGACGGCTGAAGTTTTGTACAAAACTACAGATTATTACGCACCGGCACACGAGCGGTGTATCCTGTGGAATGACCCTGATTTGGCGATCGACTGGCCGCTAGATGGTGCCCAACCAATCTTATCAGCTAAAGACCAAGCGGGACAAACCTTCCAAAAAGCTGAAGTTTTTGAACAATGAAAATTTTACTCGCAGGTGGCAGCGGACAGCTAGCTCAAGAATTGCAGCCGATTTTATTATCTTTGGGAGAGGTAATTGCGGTCGATCGCACTCGCCTCGACTTATCCCAACCCGAAAGCATCCGTCAGGCAATGGCTGAAATTCAACCGGATTTAGTCGTCAATGCGGGTGCTTACACTGCGGTAGACAAAGCAGAAAGCGAACCCGAATTAGCACACGCAGTCAACGGTATTGCCCCAGGAATTTTTGCAGAAGAATGCGAAAAACTGGGAGCAAGTTTGATTCACTTTTCTACTGATTATGTATTTGACGGCAGCCACGGTTCTGCTTATCGGGAAACAGATTCTACGAACCCGCTGGGAACTTACGGTAAGTCGAAATTAGCAGGCGAGGAAGCAATTCGGAAAGCGGGAAACCGACATATTATTATTAGAACCGCATGGGTTTATGGCAATGGCGGCAAAGGTAATTTTGTCAAAACCATGCTGAGGTTGGGAAAGGAAAGGGAAGAAATTCGAGTAGTAGCAGATCAGATCGGAAGTCCTACTTGCACGGGGGATTTAGGGGAGGCAATTTCGCGAATTATTCCTCTGCTTGGCCCAGAAACTTTTGGGACTTACCAGTACACTAACAGCGGTGTTTGTAGTTGGTACGATTTTGCGATCGCCATTTTTGAAGAAGCAGCACAACTCGGCCTTCCCCTAAAAGTTCAGCGCGTAATTCCCATCACCACCGCCGAATATCCGACACCTGCAAAACGTCCAGCTTTTTCTGTCCTCTCTACGGTAAAAATATCCGCACTTCTAGGCACGCATCCTCCCCACTGGCGGCAAGGGCTCAGACAAATGCTGGCAAAAGAAGTCAAATGAAAAATTGAGTAAATCTGTCTGTAAATTAGCCAGAAACCGGGTTTTTTCACCAAAATACTTGGTTCAAACCCTCAATCAAGTAAAAAACCCGGTTTCTTTAATCCCAGCGCGTACAACTTAGCCCAAATCGATTAAAAATCTCCCCCTGTTGGAATCCATGAAAGTCAAGCAACCATATATTTTAATTACCGCATCAGTTCTCGGGATTCTAATACCAGCGTCATATATTTTGTACCTGATATCCCAAGCGGGAGACTTGTCTAATTTTGATTATTGGTGGATGACGTGGAATTTTTATTCAGTAGACGGTTTTTCTACCAATCCTTTTAATTGGATATTTCGGGCGAACGAGCATTTTGTCTTGATTCCGGCAATTATTTATGGCTTGAATATAGTTGTCACCCAAGGTTCAAATATTGGTTTATGTTTAGTTGCCTGGTTCTTGGCTTGGATGCAGTGCCACGTATTAATTGCTCTGCTTCCGTTAAATTTGAGGCGTTTTCCGCTGCAATTTATCTCGCTACTCCTTTGCATTTCTATTTTTAATTTCACTCCGGCGGCGGCTCACAATTGGATGCGGGGATTCAGTGGCGTTCACTGGATAATTGCTAATTTATTTGTGATTTGTTCGATATTTTGTTTGCAATCCTATGCGACGCTTTTGTCAAGTAAGAGGGAGACAGATCCTGCTGATATTCATTCCCAGGCAGAGCCTGGGAATGAAGAGTGGAAACAAAATAAGTGGGTAATTGGCAGCATTGTTTTTGGCATTTTAGGCTGTATTAGTTACAGCACTCCTTTAGCTTTGTGGCCGATATTGTGTGCGACTGCTGTTGTGCTGCGGTTTCCTCGGCGAATAACTTATTTGTATTTCATTGCTGCGATTGGGGTGATTGGCATTTATTTTTTAACTTATAAAACTCCATCTTATCACCCTTCTTTAACTAAAGTTAACCCGCTGAAAGCTCTCGAATATATTCCCACGTATCTCGGCGGAATTTTTAGCGAAAATATTATTGTTGCTTCAATTATTGGTATAATTGGTTTGAGTGCAGCGACGGGTTTTGTGGGTTATTGGCTATTTGTAAAAAAGGTCAATCGCGCGGATTGGCTGCCTTGGCTATCAATCCAACTTTACACGCTGCAAACGGCGTTAATGGCCGCGGTTAGTCGATCGGGATTTGGCGTCGAACAGGCCACCGCTTCCCGCTACGCCACACTTCCAGCCTTGTTTTGGATGAGCACAGTTGTGCTGACAGTATTGTGGGTGCGCGAGTTGCAGCCCACACCAAGAATTCAAGGGCGTTGGCTGACACCGCTGTTTGCAGTCGCCACAGTTGCGATTATTTTAATGTACGGGGTGGGAGGCGAAACTGCAATGGCGATCGCCCGCAGAGCAACCTATCAACCGTTAGTAGCATTATCACTGCAATTAGGCATCACCGACGTAACGCTAATTAAAGACCGCGTAGGCAATAGACCTGCCGCTTTTATCGGGTTAATCGACGCCTTAAAAACTAACAATTTAGTGCCATTTAATCGAGACATCAAAAAGCACAATTTCTGTGCAGCATTAGACACAAAAATAGACCCAAATTTACTGTCAGCGCCCAAAGACGGAGTACCCGGATATTTTGATACAGTAACTAAACTCGCACCAACAGCAGCGAGAGTAATTGGCTGGGTAGGAGACCCCGAAAACAATGTAAAATGTATTGCCATTCTCAACCAAGAAAATGTCGTTCGAGGTTTTGCCATGTCAGGATTTCCGCGCCCAGATTTAGTTAACTTGTTTGGCCCTTCCTACGAATTCGCAGCTTGGAGAGGATACATTCAAACATCACCAACAGATAAATTATTGACAGCTTATGCCTCCTTTAAAAACCGCGAAGGTTGGGTAGCTTTGCGGAACTCCCAAGTTATGGATAAAAATTAAAACACCTCTCTTTCTCCTTCTCTGCGCCCTTTGCAGCTAATAAAAAAATCTCCTTTACAACATAAATGAAATAAAATAGCCCTATGTCAAAACACCTCAGCTTCGTAATTCCCGTTCACAACGAAGAAGCCACCATCAAATTGCTGTTTGATAAAATCCAAATTGTTATGTCCCAAACCGAAATTGACAATTACGAAGTCATTTTCATAGATGACGGTAGCCGCGATTATTCATGGCAAGAAATCGCCGATTTAGCCAGCCAGCATCCCCAACTAATTAAAGCGATTAAAATGCGCCGCAATTTTGGCAAATCCGCCGCACTTTCAGCAGGCTTTCGTAATGCAGCAGGGACAATTATCTTTACTCTAGATGCTGACCTTCAGGATGACCCCGCTGAAATCCCCAAATTTTTACATCATTTAGAATCTGGATTTGATTTAGTTTCCGGTTGGCGAAAACAGCGGAACGACCCGCTTTCTAAAACTTTACCTTCCAAGCTGTTTAATGCCGTTGCGTGTTTGCTAACTGGGGTGCAAATGCACGATATGAATTGTGGTTTTAAAGCTTATCGCAGGGAAGTTTTGCAGTCGATTAAATTGTACGGGGAATTGCACCGCTACATTCCGGCTTTAGCAAACAATTTAGGGTTTAAAATTGGCGAAGTAGTTGTGGAACATCATCCGCGCAAGCACGGAAAATCGAATTACGGCTGGGAACGTTATGCGCGGGGATTTATTGATTTGTTGACGGTGTTAGCCACGACGCAGTATTTACACAAACCGGGTCATTTGTTTGGGGGTTTGGGATTGTGTTTTGGCTTGGTTGGCACTGTTTCGCTGAGTTATTTAATAGTTATTTGGTTTCTGAATTTGGCGGGGATGAATTTTGGGCCGATCGGCAATCGACCTTTGTTGTTTTTTGGGATTTTGTGTACTATTCTGTCGGTGCAGTTGATTTCTTTGGGGATTTTAGCTGAGTTGATGGCGCGGAATGTGGATGCGGATTATGTGGACAAGCAAATTAGCGAAATTATTGATGATTCTGGTTTTGATATTTAACCGCAGATTAAGGCTGATTAACGCACATAAGTCGGATCTTGAAGTTGCTTATAGACAAGCAAAGTCTGTCTCCGCAGACTAAGATAAAAGTCTAACTGAGATTTAACAAGTTTTACTAAATACCTATTACCTAATTTTATAAAGTATCCATTTGCCTTGTTTGTCGGCGATTTCCCCTTGAATATTGGGATGCCAGTCAGTACGAGTCAGGATATAATTGGCATGATAGTTTCTGGCTACCTTGACTAAATCTGCACTGCTACGGCGGATGAAAAAGTCATTTCCTCCCCAAATCATTTGCGGGTTTAAGGGGACTCCTAAAACGGTTTCCATGCGAGTTTGCCATTCTTTGATGCCTTTTTCGGTAAAGGGAAAGTTCTTGAAATTCACGACAATCGCTCTTTCGGAGAAAAACTGGAAGTTGGTAACTGAAGGTGGAATTAATACGAGTGAATCGCGGCTGCTAATTTGCGAAAAGCGCACAGCTAATTTGCTTAAGTCGTCCCTGGGAACGGCATTGATATTAACTCTTGTTTGAAATACATTTAATATAGGTTTGGGCAGAATTCCTGCTACTCCCAAAACTAAGGTGGCGGTAGTTATTAAGGCTAATGTGTGAGTTAGAGTCTGTTTTATAGATGTAGCAACGGATGTTTCTTCTAAAATGAAGGGGAAGGCGAGGATTGAGAAAAAAATTGGGATGCTAATTATTCGATCGCCCATTATTTCCCATGAATCAGTCAGCGGATATATCACGCTGAAAATTACCGTTCCTACTGCTAAAATCCACCACAATATATTATATCGTTTGGGAAATGCGTATTTTTTTGTTGACCAAACTGATAATCCTAGGAAAATGATACCCCTAAAAGGCAATGTTAGAATAGCTAACAGCAACAAGCTAATAGCTATTTGTTTGTCTCTGTAAAGTCTATCGACCATCAAAGCAACAGCAATAAATATAATTAATTGAGCAAAAGGTACAGTCCTAGCTAACTGTAGTTTGGCCATAAAAGCCAAAGGATAAACTTCTACAAATATGTAATTCAGAAACAGAGCCAAAATCGATGTACTAACAATTGTATAAAAAATAATCTTATCTTCTTGTGGCAATAAATCGGATTTTTTGATGCACAGCAAGCCACCAATTATGAAACATATAAAGTTGAACCAATTCCCCAAACCCCAATTTGACGGGAGGATGTGGTGGGGGTTGCGGACTTTAGCGTGAATGTAGACAAACTGGGCATTATCGATAGTGTGAGTGCTGGTAGTACCTGTTAATAACATTGGTACGTAAACGATACTTGCCATTGCTGCTAAAAGTGCGATCGCCAAAATCAATGTTTTAAACTTCCGCTGTCTTACAGATTCAATAAATAAAACAGGAAGCATCATCAATCCGGGCAACAAACCAACTAAAAATTGCAGCAAACAACCCAGTCCAAAACAGAAATATCCGGTCAGCCATTTTTGGCGCAAACTAAAGTAAATTCCCCAGACTGCGAAGGCCATAGCGAACGTACTAGGTACTGATTTAGTGGAAAATATCAGGGTGTTACCAACATCTGTAAATGAAGCGGCTATACATAAAAAAGCCATCGCTGCGGCAGGCAGTTTGGAATTAGTATAGATATTGATAATTGCGTAGCAAGCTAGGATAAATGAACCGAAGGATAGGAATTGATAAATAAAATGCGCTAGGGGAATGCTTGTTCCTAAGTTAGCGAGCAAATAAATGATATAGTAATAGTAGTATCTCGGATTAAATTTAACCATTTCCTGAACGTAATAGTCATTTTTGTATAGTTCAGGATTTAACATAAATTGAATGGGTGGCACTTCGGGGAAATTGCCTCCAATGGGGAAAATATACCCTGTAGCCATCAGGGAACCGATGATAACAAAAGTATAGAGAGATAGATTAAAATACCAGTTGGATTTTTGATGTTTCTGCATTGATGGTTCCACTTACCGACGGACAGCCAAATTGTTAATCTCCAGTTGGCATTGCTTTGTTAAATCCTGTTTGCTGCTACTCAATACCTCAAGCAGCAGATAAGTGGGATTTTTGCCCTCAACTAATAGATTTAAGCCGATCGCACTTTTTTGACTATAAGCCATCTCTGCTGAGTCTACTAATTTACCTTGCTTGTCCCACAAAGTCAAGCGCAGGGCAATTCCCGGACATTGTTTGTTAGGTAAATTGAGTTTGCCCGTAACTTTCGCTTTGTCTGAGATAGAACCTAAATACAGGAAAGATGTATCGAGTTTCTTGCTATTTTTAATTGGATGAGTTACAATTTTATATAAATTATCCGATTCTTGACTGACTGAATAATTGGTACTTGTGTAGATTGATTGATGCAAACTAATCCAATCTAACTGCGTGCCAGGTCGATCGACTATTTGCCGCTGCATCGCATCCAGAGTCCTAACTGCCGTTGCTGTATCAGTCGGCCGCACCCTCCGGTAAACTCTGACAGTCACGCCGTTTTCTAGCTTAAACTGTTCCGGTAGCAATTGGAAATCGCGGGCAATTTCCCAGTTTTGAGTAAAGGCATCGTACACAACTTTAACAACATCTTGTTCGTGCGATCGCAAAACTTGTTCGTCAGTAGGTAACACCTGCTGAAAAGGTACAGCAACCACCGCATATTGTGACTGCAACAACTCCGGTAGCGGGTAAGTATCGCGCGAGTCAATTTGCGGCCTCCCGATTGTATTTAATTTCCACCAGCCCTCCGGCGGGTTTAATTTTCGGTTGGCTTGTCTGAGGATGTTAGCATTAAAACTGTTAGAAGCACCGGCAATATAAATCGGTTCTTCGTTGGGTGCTAATTTTCGCAGAAACTCTACTAATTTTACAACTTCGTCGTAGTCCGATCGCACTAACGGCGGAAAATTACCCACAAACAGTCTGGACAAATCAATTTTGAGAGGAATTAACCCGACTGCGGCATTCCAAACCAGGTACAAACCCGCCGCGCCCAGCATGAAATACCGGACTTTTCCCTTGAGTGTCAGCCAAGTTGTCCAGAAAAATGTAGATAGTCCTAAAAGTGCGATCGGTGTAAGATGAATTGTATAGTGCAAGTAGCCGTAACGCAAAACTAACAGCCATTCAACCAGCGACAAAACCCCAAACAACGAAACAAAAATAGCCGCCGCCGGAACCAGGATTCGGGTGAGAATTCCCGCCGAAAAACCAATCAGTACCAGCAGCCAAGTTCCCAAACCGTAAAAATCCGCATAACGAGTTAAAATATCCTTTACAGGCAAACTCCAAGCGACATACAAATTGCGGTAGTCAACCGTCAGAGCACTGCGAGTAAAATCTCCCGCTACCAACATTAAAATAGTCAAGCTAGTTGCAGCTATTAACCCTAACTTTACAGCGGATTCAAACAAGCATCTGTAGGGAAACGGCACTGCCACGTCCTTGTCTTTTGAAGACGACAACGCCGTTTTCCTACCGTATATTAGTACAATAAACTCGATGAAAGCCTGTAAAGTCGCTGCACCCAAAAATGCGATCGCACTATAAGCAAAATGGCGTCGCAACAGAATAGCCGCCGCCAGCAAAAACCCAATTAACGGGATGTTCCACCAAGATTTCAGCTTAACATCCTGCAAATAAACCCAAATTGCCAAGGCTACAAACACACAGCCGCCAGTATCCAGATATCCCCGCAGAGTCGGTATCCAACTCATCGGAATTAATAAACTCAGCAGCACAGTTGACCAAAACACCCGGCGGGGATAAAATGGAATTAGCTTTGCAGAAATTGCCCCCAGCAATAGGCGAAACGGCAACACATAAATTAGGGAGACGCTGAGAATGTAACTTAGCCGAGACTCGCCAAATAATAGAATAAACGGCACTAACGGCAAAGAGATTAATAGGTTTTTTTCCTTAGATAGCGATTCTATAACTCCGCGCCATGCTTTATCGGGCGAGTCTCGAAATAAATTTGCCGTGTTGACTGTAGCGGTGTTGTAGCCCGCGTAATCCCACCAATAAAAAGTATGTTCGCTGGATACATAGATTGATGTTACTGCCACTGTGACGAGAACAAGTAAAAATAGGAAAAACCCATCAATTAGAAACTTTCGAGGAAATTTTAAGGAATTAAAATCAAATAATACCATCACTCTAGCAACCCTAAATAACTCCTAAACTTCCTTTTTATCTCTTCCTTCGCGCCCTAGCGCTTACGCGCGGCTTCGCCTAACGCGCCTTCGCGGTTCGTTAAGTTACCTTGTAAAACACCGGCCAACTTTTCTGCATATTGCCGATTGGCGATCGCACTTGGATGAATGTCATGAGGTAAATTATTATTCGCAGGTACTTTCAAATCAACCGAAATATCCGCCGTCGCAATTCCCTCCTGACTTAATTCCTCCAACATCTTAGCAGAACCTGTATTAATTCCGGCCACAACTAACTTAACATCATTAGCCTCAGCCACACGGTTAAACTCTTCAATAATTGCCTTAGAAACCTCGTGACTTTTGTACAATCCCTCTTCAAATTGATTGTAATTAACCTCCAAAAAATGGCTTAATGCAGAAATCTGCATCAGGGGGAACTCGTGATATTCAAGTTTGGCCATTTTGTAGGTAAAATTATTTTCTCCATTCAGCCTAGCATCGGGCTGGAAGAGAATACCAAGTTTATTCCAAGCAGCCATTTGCTTTTTTCTCGCCCTTAACAAAGTATTGCGGCGGTCATGAAATCCCGCATAAGCAATCACCGCAATTTTTGGTTTATTTCCTTGTTTGAGTGCTTCTTTGAATTGAATCAAAGAGTGCAGCGTGCCGTAGCCGTTAACGCCAAAATTCACTATTTCATATTTAGGTAATTTCTCTTGCAGCAGCCAAGCATAAGTTTCGCTGTCATTCAATGACCAACCGTAGGTAAAAGAACAGCCAAATATCCAAATTTCAGGGTTTTTTGAGGATTGATTATAAGTATTGAGTGGATGTGTGATTCTTAAACTATTATTGAGGTGAGTGGCATTAAATGAGTAATTGCCGTTAAGTGTCACCTTAAATTTACCCGGCAAATGTTTGTAGCCGAGTTCCGAGTCTTTGGTAAAAAAGTTACCTTTTGGTTCGACGGCAACATCAACATTTTCTATTTGCCAGGGTTTGTATCCCGTCACTCGTAAGACAATTTCAGCCGTTGTTGTAGATAGAAATATTGGGAAAATTATATAAGTTATTAATCTGAAAATAGAGCTTTTAATAAAATTTTTTTCATAATTTATCGTAGGGGCGGGTTTCACCAACCATATCGGCGTAAGACCAACAATATAATAAACCCGCCCCGCCCAACGAATAATCTGAATCTACATTTTTTGGATGCTCTCGGACATCAGGTTAATCTAGATTATCGGCTGTGTGGGGGCGGGTTTATCTAAATTGTTTGTGAACCTCAAATATTGTTTGTAAAACCCGCCCCTACAGACAATTGTAGGGGCGGATTTCACCAACTATCTATGTCTAAAACACACAATCTCGTAAACCCGCCCAACCGATGGATTAATTCCTAATAATTTGCTTCCTCCTCGTACTCGGGAGTCTTATTTTTCTCAGGGATATTCACCCGAGGAGCCTGGTAAGGCTTCGGCGCCTCATCGTCAGCCCAAGCATCCGCCTCCACATCATCCTCGTACTCGTACTCTACCACCGGCTCCTTCGGGCGAAAACTCTCAGAGCGAGTGTACTGCGGCTTCGCCTCGTACTCCTCCTCGTAATCGTCCTCCTCGCCGCCCCAATTATCCTCTTCGTAATCCTCGTAATCGTCGATCGGCTCAGGCTGCACCGCGCGCATCTGCTGCGGCTGCCGCACCGGAGGCCGGTTCCATTGCGAATCTTCGTCCCAAGGAACTTCCTCAACAGCAGGCGCGGCTACCCTGCTACGCATTTCCGGTGCAGGTATCCGCACGCCCGGGCCCAATTGATTTCCCGTAGCCACGGGTTTCGGATAGTAACCTTGCTCGTCCTCTTCCCGTTCCCAAGGTGCTTGGCCCAAACCAACGCGCTCCAGCAAACCCACACTAAGCTGCCTGAGCCTTTCCTCGGAACCTTCAAACACAATCAAGCGATTCGGGCCGCTGCTGACAATTTCTTCAATCCCCAACTCGTAAGTGCTGAGAACTTGGTCGGGGATTTGGGGGATTCCCAGGGAAGCGATAATTATAGAAACTAACTTACCGTCTTCGGGGTCGAACCTAAAGCCCCGCACTCTACCCAAAAGTTCGCCGGTTTCGGTAATAACTTCGCTGTTAATCAAAATGCTGTAGACTTCAACATCAACATCATCTTCGATCGCGCTCTCATCTTCCACCAACAGCACGTCGCCGATTTCGCTGACATTGCTGAGGAACATAAACCTCGGCATTCCAGCGACCGCAAATATATTATCTCGCAGACCGATCGCCACAACTTCCCGCCGATCAATGTCCACCCACAATTGACTAACCACCCCCAAGCGTTTACCTCTGTCGCGGGTGATGACCTGAGTGCCGAGAATGTCTGAGCGTTGGCAAATTTGTTCGGATGTCATTGTAACTTTAATCCTGATTTATTAAGTACATATATCACTCAACACGATCGTTAACAGAGACTCCGGGACTACAACTTCAGTCCTATGACTTGAGTATAAGCTCCCCGTGCTTGAGTAACGCCAATTGTACGCTCAGCCGATTGAATCATAGGTCGCCGCAAACTCACAACAATAAACTGGGCTTGTTCAGACTGTCGTTTTATCATTCTAGCCAATCGCTCCACATTTGCCCCATCCAGAAACATATCCACTTCATCAAAAGCGTAGAACGTAGACGGGCGGTAGCGTTGCAGCGCAAAAATAAAACTCAGCGCCGTCAGCGACTTTTCGCCTCCAGACATGGAAGCCAGCCGCTGTACGGGTTTGCCCTTCGGGTGAGCCACCAAATTCAAGCCGCTGCTGAAAGGGTCTTCCTGGTCATCTAGCTGGAGATAGCCGTCGCCTTCGGAAAGTTCCGCAAAGATAGTCTGGAAGTTCTCGTTAACCGCGTCGAAAGCTTCTTTAAAAGCGCGCCGCCTGAGTGTGGTAAAATTTTCGATTCTCAACAGCAGTTCAGTGCGTTCTCCTTCCAATGTCGTCAATTTTTCACTTAATTCTTGAAGGCGTTCTTGAGTGCGGTTGTACTCTTCCAAGGCTAGCATATTGACCGGTTCTAAAGCTTGAATGCGTTTGGCGATCGCCTTTACTTCCTGCTGCAATTCCGTCAAATTGGCTTTCTCGACATTTTCAGGAATCGACGGCACGGGGTCTGGCATTTCCGCCCGCTGCGCTTCCAATAGAGTGCGGACTGCGCTCAATTGTTCCCGGCGTTCTTGCTGGGTTTCGTTGAGTTTTTGCAACTGCCATTGTAACTGCTGTTTGGCTAAATGCTTCTCTCGCAGTTGAGATTCCGCCCGATCGCGCTCTCCCTTCTGCACGCCCAATTTTTCCTCAATTTCCCCCAAAGCCGCCTTAGCTGCGGCAATTTGTCCATCAAGTTCTAACTGCTGCGAAACAATGCGGTCGAGTGCATCCGCCCCCGCGTTTTGCTGCACTTGCCACTCCTGCAATTTCTCGCTGCCTTCCTTAATTTTGTCTTCCAAACGCCCGAATTGATTTTCCAAGTCTACAAGGCGTTGCTGGACGTTTCTCAGAGCCAATTCTCGCTCTTGCAGTTGCGCTTCCAGAGCGCGCAAACTCGATTGCATTTGCTGCCATTCGCTGTGACTGTTGGACTCTTCCAACTGCGCCAAAGTTTGGCGGTACTGCTGCAATTGAGTTTCCTGTGCGGGCAATTCTCGTTCCAGCAACTGCAATCTCGATCGCGAATTAGTTAATTCCTGTGTATTTTTCGCAATTTGCGATCGCACTTGTTCCTGTTGCGCTTGCAAATTCTTAATTTCTGAATCCAATTGTTCCAAGCGCAACTGATTTTCGCGCAAATTCTGTTTCGCTTCCATCAATTCTTGGCTGCGAGTTTTGACTGCAACAGAAGCGCGATCGATCGCAATTTTGCACCGTTCCAAAATCCGCTCAATTTCCTCCAACCTTTCTTGCAGAGATGCGATCGTCCGCGCTTCACTAGCAGCCTCACTAGCCTCAACCGTGCCAAAATGCAAAGTAGATCTATTAGTAGAACTTCCCCCAGTCATCGCCCCGCTAGTTTCCAAAATTTCCCCGTCCAAAGTGACAATCCGGTACTGTCCCAAATAGCGGCGGGCGTCGCTGAGGTTGCTAAACACAACCGTACTGCCAAAAACGTAAGCAAAAATTTCCTGATACCGCGAATCGCAGTCAATCAAATTAACAGCCGCATCCACAAACCCAGCCGCGCGCCGCAAATTTTCATTCACCGAATACCTGCCGCCCCTAATCTTATTCAAAGGCAAAAACGTCATCCTTCCCGCCCGTTTTTGTTTCAACAATTCGATCGCAGCAGCAGCCACGCTGTCATCTTCCACCACCATATTTCCCATGCGCCCGCCCGCCGCAATTTCCAGCGCTAACTGATAGCGTGGTTCCACCCTGCCCAGTTGAGCCACCAAGCCGCAAACTCCGCCAATTCCGCTTTGCGCGACAATTTTTGCAGTAAACGTTCCCGTCGCTTCTTGCAGTGCTTGAAACTGCACTTCTAGTTTGTCTAATTTGCGCTGTCTTTCGCGCTGTTCTTCCAACAAACGAGTTTGAGTTTCCTGTTGCAGTTGCAATTCTTGTTCGGCTTCGACTAAAATCTGATTCAGCGATTCTACTTGCAAAGATGCAACGCCTTTGGTTTCCACAAGGCGGGATTGCTGCTCTTTTTTCGCGGCAATTTCCTGTTCCAATACTTGCAGCGATTGGTTTTGTTCTTGAATTTGACTTTGCAGGCGATCGGCTCTTTCTCCGATAGTAGCTTGTTCTGTACGCTGCGGTTCCAAAGTTTGTTGAATTGTTTCGATTTGGCGGTGCAGTTCCGTTTGCTGCTGTACCCAAACTTCGGCAGTCGAGGCGATCGCATTTGCAACTTCCCGACTTTCATCTAAACTTTGCTGGGCTGCATCCCGCTGTTCCTGAAAACTCCCCTGCTGAGACTTAACATAAGATATTTCAATCTCAATTTGCTCCAAACTTTGCTTAAGTTGCCGAACTTCTTCCTCGGTTTGAGCTATATTAGCCGCCATTTGCCCAGCAGTTTTTTCCAAATCCTGTTTGCGGTTTTGCAGTTGCCGCCTTTCCGCTTCCTGAGTGGCAATCGTCGCTTGCAAAGCCAACAATTCTGACTCTCCCAAAGCTTTAACGCGGGCATTCAGCGCGTCAAGTTCGGCGGTTGCTTCTTGAATTTGGGTGCTAATTGCTTGCAGTTGTTCGGTGAGAGATGCAGAAGTGCGATCGCCCGTTTCGATTTGTTCTCGGAGTTTCCATTCTTGCTGCTGCAATTGGCGGAATTTCAGCACAATTTCCCACTGCGACTTTTCTTGAAATTCCGCCCGCAATTTTTGATATTTTTCCGCTTTTGTGCGATCGGAAGCCAGTCTATCGCGCTGAGAAATCAGCTCTTTTTCCACAATACTGCTGCGTTCTTCCACCTCTTTAACTTCATCCAACTTCTGCCTCGCTAAAGAGATTTTGCGATCGAACTGAGCCACCCCAGCCAATTCGTCAATGATTTCTCTGCGTTCCTTAGAATTCATCGAAATAATGCTGGTAACGTCTCCTTGCAGGACGACGTTATAGCCTTCGGGATAAATTCGCAAGCGGTTGAGTTGTTCGTGAAGTTGAGTCAGCGTGCAAGGTTGACCGTTAATGTAATAAGTTGAAGTGTAAGTACCTTGGCGAGTTACTCGAAGTTTGCGAGTCACACTCCACTCATCCGATTTTGGATTTTGGATTTTGGATTTTTTATTAGTAGCGAGTAGTTGTCCGTTGTTGTCTTGAGTTGCTGCGATTTCAATCTCTTCTACGTCTTCAACAGATAACTCTTCTGATTTTCGATTTTCGATTTTCGATTTTTGATTGACAGGAGATGATTGGCCGTTGTCTTGAGTTTCGGCAGTTTCTATCCCTGCGGCTTCTTCAACAGAGAGATGCGATTCTTGATTGACAGAAGATGATTGTCCGTTGTCTTGAGTTTCGGCAATTTCTATCCCTTCGACTTCCTCTGCTTCAACAGATAACTCATCTGCTGCATTTTCCTCCTCATCTTCATCCTGGGCGAACCATTCCTCCCCCACATCTTCCAGCGCAAAAGTCGCAGTCACGCTAGCTTCGATCGTACCGCGTTTGTTTTGGGCGCTGTTCACTAAATCCGGCAAACGTTCAGCCCGCATTCCCTTAGAGCTCGAAAGTCCGAGACAAAACAGCAAAGCGTCGAGGATGTTGGACTTCCCAGAACCGTTGGGCCCGGAAACCACAGTAAAACCGGGCAGCACGGGAATGGCCGTCGTGCCGCCAAAAGATTTAAAGTTAGTCAGTTCGATCCGTTTAATGTGAACCATATGCTAGGAGTAGCTTTGGCTCTAGGTTGTTGTCACAGGGTAGCACAGGCAATGGGGCGATCGACAATGTGTTAACTTTCTGGCATTGTCGATCGAACCGATATCTTACACCTTTGTCAACAACCGAGTCCGCTTTTACTTAAAAAGATCGTTGACAAAGTTACAACATCTGCGATCCGAGCGAGCGCTACAAATGAACGTAAATTTTGATACAAATAACTCCATGAGACTTGATGGAGATTATTTGTGCCAGTAAACCTGTAAACCTTGCCCCGACACAATTTCAGCAAATATAATTCCGGTAATTCCTAATGTTACCCCTAGACATATAAAAACTTTCCGGTAAAATCGAACCAAAATTAATAATGTATAAAGTAACGAAGCGCATTATGGAGGGCAAACCCATTACACCAGCTCAGAACTCATCTAACCTGCCAGCTTCCCCTGAAAGCGACGAACAACAAGTATTACAAATTTGGGGTCGCGAACCCCTTAAAGGACACGTCAAAATCAGCGGCGCCAAAAACTCGGCCTTAGTAGTCATGGCAGGAGCCCTGCTATGCCCAGAGGATTGCCGTCTCCGCAACGTTCCCGGTCTAGTCGATGTCGCCCGCATGGGTCAAATTCTCTCGGCTGTAGGAGTCAAATTACAGCAGAACGGGGACGTTTTAGACATCAACGCCAGCAACCTCATAGACGCTCAAGCCCCCTACGAATTAGTCAGCCAACTGCGGGCGAGCTTCTTCATCATCGGGCCGCTGGTAGCGCGTTTGGGATTTGCCAAAGTGCCCTTGCCCGGTGGGTGCGCCATCGGCGCGCGACCCGTTGAACTCCACGTTCGGGGTCTGCAAGCCCTCGGTGCCGAAGTCCACATCGACCACGGCACCGTTCACGCTTACGTCAAAGGGCCGAACCGCCGCCTGAAAGGAGCCAAAATTTATTTGGACTACCCCAGCGTCGGCGCAACTGAAACTTTGATGATGGCGGCGACTCTGGCTGAAGGAGAAACCGTGATTGAAAATGCTGCTCAAGAGCCGGAAGTCGCAGATTTGGCGAATTTCTGCCGCGCTATGGGAGCAAAAATTCAAGGGGCTGGCACAAATACGATCGTCATTTCGGGAGTTCCCAAGCTGCACGCAGTAGACTATTCAATTATTCCCGATCGCATTGAAGCCGGGACATTTTTAGTAGCCGGAGCCATCACTCACTCCGAAATCAGTTTGTCGCCGATAATTCCCGACCACCTGACCGCAGTCATTGCCAAATTGAAGACTATTGGGGCGAAAATTATTGCAGAATCCCCCGACATTTTGCGGATAGTTCCCGGCCAAACTCACTCGGCCACAGACATCGAAACTCTGCCTTATCCCGGTTTCCCCACAGATATGCAAGCTCAGTTTATGGCTTTGCTGACGCTGAGCGAAGGCGACAGCTTGATCAAAGAAACCGTGTTTGAGAACCGCTTGCGCCACGTAGCAGAGCTCAACCGCATGGGCGCGGACATTCGCCTTAAAGGCAATGTAGCGATTGTGCGGGGAGTGTCGCGGCTGTCTGGTGCGCCGGTAGTGGCAACAGATTTGCGGGCTTCGGCGGCGTTAGTGTTAGCGGGACTTGCAGCCGAGGGTGTCACCACCATCAGCAGCTTGCAGCACTTAGACCGCGGCTACGAGCAGTTAGAGGTGAAACTGCAAAAATTGGGAGCTAAGTTGCGACGGGTCAAAGAGGGTACAGACCCGGCGACTGCTGAGGCTCCTGTCAATCCCGTGCGATCGGGTTTAAAGTAGTCAGAAGGAAGAAGGAAGAAGGAAGAAGGAAGAAGGAAGAGGAAAAAAGGAAGAAGCAAAAGAATTCCCCATGCCCAATTCCCCATGCCCCATGCCCAATTCCCAATTCCCAATTCCCCATTCCCAACTGACTAAAATGTCGAACATACCGCTCATCGGTTTAAAAGCAGACCAGTTTCGCCACCCGCTAGACTTGGAAGCGACCAACAGTCTCAAACAACTGCCAGGCCTGGATTTGATTGTGCGGCAGTTGCTGGGACAACTTGGCGAACAGTTTTTCATGCTGGAAAATCTGGCTTCCAGCGTCCAAGTCGGCGAAAATCAATTGCCCCACCTGCATCAATTGCTGTTGGATGCCTGCAAAACTCTTGATTTGGAACCGCCGCAGCTTTATGTCCGCCAGCATCCGATGCCAAATGCTTACACCTTTGCGATGCGGGGAAAACAGCCTTTTGTGGTGATGCACACTTCTCTGATTGATTTGCTCACAGACGAGGAAGTTAAGGCAGTAATCGCTCACGAGTTGGGGCATTTGAAGTGCGAACACGGAGTTTACCTGACTCTGGCTAATTTAATTGTGTTGGCCGCAGGTCAAATTTCGCCTGTGGGAACCGTGCTCGCGCAGGGTTTGCAGGCGCAAATGTTGGAATGGTTGCGGTGTGCGGAATTTACGTGCGATCGCGCCGCGTTGCTCGCCACCCAAGACCCAAGAGTGGTAGCATCGGTGTTGATGAAGCTGGCCGGAGGTTCGCCGACTTTAGCTCCGAAACTGAATGTCGATGCGTTTTTGGCGCAGGCGCGAGCCTACGACGACCTCAGCAGCACTCAACTCGGAGATATGCTCAAACAAGCTCAGACGGCTCAGTTGTCCCATCCTGTACCAGTATTGCGCGCCAGAGAGATCGATCGCTGGGCAAGTTCAAAAGATTATGAATCTTTGCTTGCAAAAAATCGATCGCTGTGTTATGATGGTGAAACGAAAAAGGGCGGGTGGCGAAATTGGTAGACGCATCAGACTCAAAATCTGACACCGAAAGGTATGAGAGTTCGATTCTCTCCCCGCCCACTACTAAAAAAGCTTAATAAATCTAGGGTTCCAGATGATAAGTCTGGAACCCTAATTTATATGGGGCATTGGGCATCGGGCATCGGGCATCGGGCATCGCGAATTGCGAATTGGTAACTAATGACAACAGTCAACAGTCAACAGTCAACAGCCAACACATTTTATGGGTGAATTAGCCGCTTTAGGCGCTGCATTTGTCTGGGCTCTATCTTCCACAATCTGGCAGCGAGTAGGACAGCAAATCCCCCCAGTGGTGCTAAACTTCCTCAAAGGCGCGATCGCCCTTTTCATGCTCCTTGCAACTCTACTAATTTTAGGCAAACCCTTACCCGCAATCAACCCTAATATTTTAGCAATGCTGCTCATCAGCGGCGGGCTAGGAATTGGCATCGGAGACACCGCTTTCTTTATCGTATTAAAATATTTAGGCGCGAGGCGAACGCTGCTTTTAGAAACCCTATCTCCCCCTTTAACAGCTTTATTTGGCTTAATATTTTTGCAAGAAAAGTTATCGGCCATTGCTTGTACAGGCATTCTTTTAACAATCTGCGGCGTAGCTTGGGTAATTGCCGAACGAACAGCCGAAACAACCTTATCATCAAAACATCTTTGGCAAGGATTAGGTATTAGTTTATTAGGACAAACAACTCACGCCGCTGGAGCAATTTTATCCCGCGCCGCCTTCACTCAAATAGATATTGATCCCCTGTGGACAGCCGCCTTGCGTTTGAGCGGCGGCATGGCAGTCATGCTGTGCTTTTTGAAGCCAACAAACTTTGACAGTTTCAAACAATTAAAAGCCCCACAACTCTTAGGTGCAATAATTCTAGCAGCTTTTTTAGGAACCTATCTCGGTATTTTCCTGCAACAGACTTCCCTGAAATATGCACCCGCAGCAATCGCTCAAACACTCAGTTCTATCAGTCCCCTATTTATACTGCCTTTAGCGGTACTGGCGGGCGAAAAAGTGAGCATTCGAGCTGTTGTGGGGGTAGTTGGTGCGATCGGCGGAATCGCCTTATTATTGGGTTTGAAGTGATGAGATTTTAGACATAAGTGTTGCGTGTTGCTAAAAAGTCAAAAAATAGGCTCTTTCTTAGTTAGTGTCCTTAAATATTAGTTTAACTAGCAAAAAACGGGTATTCCCTACTTAGTATGCTCAAATATTAGTTTAACTAGCAAAAAACTAAACTACGTCTGAATAGACTGAAAAAACGCATCAATTTAAGTTAAGTATTGCTAAAAAATATTTCCCCGCAAGGATTTGGGGCATTTTTTGATTAAAATTAGCACACTAAGTACAGCAGACGCTGGCAGCAGTCAACATTGCCAAACATATAACTAACGTGGCGATGACTGTAGGGCTAATTACAGGAGTTGTGGCAGTTGCAATGGATATCCATGCAGTCAAAAAGGAACGAGAAATTAGATGAAACTCGTGGCGAGAGAATGAGTCAGTTTATTGCCATTGCCAAAGACCTCGAAACTCAGATAGAATAACAACTCCGACAAGTTAAAATAAAAACCTCCGAAGAAATAGAGAAGCAAATTGCAACCGATCGCCAGAAGTAAGAGGAAGTGATTTATGCTTCTCATACTTGGGTCAAACAATTGACAGAAATCCGTAAGGATTTTGACGTGATTCTCCAGTACATCACGCAGGTAACAGCTAATCCGAATACTTGAAGCTGAAAAAGTGAGATCGCCCTTACATCCCAACTTGTCAAAAAGCGCGATCGTGCGATCGGATATAACCATCAACAACACGGCGATAGAGGAAACGGCAGTGCCGTTTCCTGATTGCGGGCTACTCTTACAAATTGCAACTCATATCCCCAGATAATTGACTGAAACGCGCATTTTCCCGATAGTCTACCGGACAATCAATCACGCAAGGGACATCTTGAGCAAGGGCTTCTTTCAGAATCGGAATTAAATCCGTGGCAGATTCCACTCGATAGCCTTTTAAACCCATACTTTCGGCAAATTTCACAAAATCGGGATTGCCAAATTTGACGAAATCTGAATGACCAAAATAATCTTGCTGCTTCCATTCAATTAACCCGTAACCGCCGTCATTAAAGATCAGCGTCACAAAATTAGTACCGACTCGCAAAGCAGTTTCTAACTCTTGACAATTCATCATAAAACCGCCGTCGCCGGTTGCTGCTACTACTTTGCGATCGGGATAAACGAGTTTTGCAGCTACCGCACCCGGAATCGCAATTCCCATCGCCGCAAATCCGTTGGAAATCAAACAGGTATTCGGGCGATCGCAATGATAGTGCCGCGCGATCCACATTTTGTGAGCTCCCACATCAGATATAAGAATATCTTCCGGGCCCAAGACTTGCCGCAAATCGTAAATGAGTTTTTGTGGCTTGATCGGGAAACCGTCGTCGGCTGCATATTGTTCGTACCCAGCGCGAATATCCGCGCGCAATTGCTTAGCAAAAGGGTCTACTTTCTCCATGCGATCGGCACGCTGCAAAATTTCATTGAGGGAATCAGAAATATCTCCCACAACTTCTATAATAGGAATATAACTGCTGTCAATTTCTGCTGGCAAAGATCCAATGTGAATAATCGGAATTTTTCCTTCTGGATTCCACTTCTTCGGGGAATATTCAATCAAATCGTAGCCAACAGCAATCACTAAATCCGTTTCTTCAAAAGCACAACTAATATAATCACGTTTTTGCAATCCCGTCGTCCACAGTGCCAAAGGATGAGTGTAAGGAATTACACCTTTGCCCATGAAAGTATTAGCTACAGGAATATTCAATCGAGTAGCAAATTGTGTCAAAGCATCGCTGCCATTAGCACGAATTGCGCCGTTTCCTACTAAAAGCAGAGGACTTTTGGCCTTGGAAATTGCCACAGCGGCTTTATTCAAGCTTTGGTAAGCGCCAAAAGTTTTTTCGCGGTTGTCTTTGGTGAGCGGATTTCCTTCAGCAGGCATTGCTGCGATGTTTTCAGGTAAGTCAATGTGAACGGCTCCCGGCTTTTCACTTTGAGCTACTTTAAAGGCTTTGCGGACAATTTCTGCCGTCGTGCTGGGGCGAACAATTTGAGCATTCCACTTAGTAACTGGTGCAAACATAGCGACCAAATCTAAATATTGGTGCGATTCTATGTGCATTCTGTCTGTGCCGACTTGTCCGGTAATTGCTATTAAAGGAGCACCATCTAAGTTGGCGTCAGCAACTCCTGTCATTAAGTTAGTTGCGCCTGGACCCAAGGTGGACAAGCAAACGCCGGCTTTGCCGGTGAGACGACCGTAAACGTCGGCCATGAAAGCCGCGCCTTGTTCGTGGCGAGTAGTAATAAATTTAATTGAAGAGTTTCTCAGGGCTTCTAGAATTTCTAAATTTTCTTCTCCAGGAAGTCCGAAGACGTATTCGACGCCTTCATTTTCTAAACATTTTACCAATAGTTGAGCTGTGTTCATTTCCGCTTTTTTCCTCGGTTAATGGGGGTTTGTGGTCTTTTTAAACCGATCGCAAAAATACTAAATGGGAATTTTTAACCGCAGATAAACGCAGATAAACGCAGACTTATGTAGATTTGTGCGATCGGTGGATAGAGTGGGAGCTTATTTCACCCACACTGTTTTTATGTTAACAAATTCGTGCATTCCTTGGATGCTCAATTCGCGTCCGTAACCGGAGCGTTTGATGCCGCCGAAGGGCAATCTCGGGTCAGATTTTACTAAACCGTTGATGAATACCGCGCCGGCCTCTAGTTCGGAAATAAAGCGATCGCTCTCTGAGTTTACTGTAGTCCAAGCTGACGCACCCAAGCCAAAAGATGTGCTATTTGCGAGGGCGATCGCCTCATCGATGTCTGCAACTCGGAATACTAAAGCTACGGGCCCGAAAAATTCTTCTTGACGGGCAGAGGCATTCACGGGAATGTCTGCCAGAATAGTTGGTAAGTAAAAGTTACCGCCCTTGTTTGACAACGGGCGACCACCAGTCAACAGTTTGGCCCCTGAGTGAATGCAAGCTTGCACTTGATTGTCCAAGTCTTTGAGGATTGTGGGAGTAGCTAAAGGGCCGATATCGGTTTCTGGCAACATCGGATCGCCTACTTTTAATTGCTCGAATTTTTCGACAAATCCTGTGATGAATTCGTCGGCAATCTCTTCTGCTAAAATAAAGCGTTTGGCGGCGATGCAAGATTGACCGTTATTGAGCATCCGAGAGGTCACCGCAGTTGATAAAGCTGCTGCTACATCGGCACTGGACATCACAATAAATGGGTCGCTTCCTCCCAATTCCAGCACTACTTTTTTCAAATTTTTGCCCGCATTTGCTGCCAAACTTTCACCCGCTGGTTCGCTACCGGTGAGAGTTGCTGCTTTTATACGATCGTCCGCAACGATATCGGCTACTTTGTCGGCGCCGACTAACAAAGTTTGAAAAACTCCTTCGGGAAAGCCAGCAAGCATGAAAATTTCTTCGATTTTCAAAGCACACTGAGGCACGTTGGAAGCGTGTTTGAGCAAGCCCACATTGCCCGCCATCAGTGCTGGCGCCGCAAACCGAAAAACTTGCCAAAATGGGAAATTCCACGGCATGACGGCTAAAATAGCGCCCAGCGGTTGGTAGCGGACAAAGCTGCTACTAGCGTCGGTGGTTGCCGGTACATCTGCCATAAATTGAGCGGCATTTTTGGCGTAATAGCGACAAACTAAGGCGCATTTTTCCACTTCGCCGATCGCAGATTTGAGCGTTTTGCCCATTTCCAGGGTCATCATTTCAGCGTAAATTTCGCGATCGCGCTCCAAGATGTCTGCAGCTTTCTGCATCCACAGCGCTCTCTGCTCAAACGGCAGTTGGCGGTATTTTTTAAAAGCTTGCTGTGCTAATTCCAGCTTAGCTTCTATTACCTCATCCGCGATCGGCTCGAAAGTTTTCAGCGTTTCTCCCGTTGCCGGGTTGATAGTAGCAATAGCCATGGTTTCATCTCCTGTGTGAAAAACACAAAACTCCCTGCTAGTTTTCAGCCTAGGCAGGGAGTTGTATCAAGGTATTACAAAATAGGAATTTACCAGCCACGTTTTCTTTCAGGTCTTGCCAAGTTGCAAGTGCCGCGATTTGTTTAAATTTCTCTACTTTTAATTATAGTTCAGAGTCTCGATCGCAAATCTTAAGAAAATTTGTCTTTCTGAAATCACGCACAAATCTCAATAACAAGCTTTCCGGCCTGTTCCACAAAAGTTAAATGTTCTTGTGGGGCGTGCCGCCCGCCCCTGACAGCTTTATTCACAATTAATGGTGCAAGATCGATGAAATATCTTGTCTGGTATCCCGCCCGCCTTGCATTCTCAAGAACAGGCCCGACGGCCTGTTCCAGTACACATTTCTCAATTCCTCTCCCTCAAACAGACTGTTCCTGGACGTAATCCTGCACGTAAGACTGATAGTAATACCTGCTGCCTTTATCGTTATTCGCCACCATTCCCAACAGCGGAATTCCCGCCATTTTTAAATCTTCAAAAGCCAACAACAGCGCCTCCCGCTCAGTTTGATGCAGCCCTACTACCAGCATCAATCCGTTAGTGTGAGCCGCCAACAAATTCGCATCCGCCAAACCTAAAAGCGGCGCAGTATCGTAAATAACTAAGTCAAAATGACTTGACAAAGCTGCCATTAAATGCTGCATTTTTCGGGAAGAAAGCACCTTTGTGGGATCGAGAGGAACCGGGCCGGAAGTTAACACAAACAAATTTTCATCGCGGGGCGATCGCAAAATCACCTCTTGCACATCCACATCCTCAGCAATCACATTGTGTAAGCCTTGCCAATTCGGTAAACCCAGCATTTCGTGTACCTGGGGACGCCGCAAATCGGCATCCACTAACAGCACTTGCTGGCCCATTGCAGCAGCCGCCCGTGCCAGATTGACTGCAACAGTAGACTTGCCGTCAGCTACTTGACAAGAAGTAATTACACAAGAATTGATCGGAGTCTCAAGGTTGAGTAAGCGAATATTCGCATTGAGCGATCGAAAAGCTTCTTGAAAAGCATCCGTCGGCATCGGCGAAATTGCCACATCCACCGCGCTTGTCTCAGCAGGAGGAAGTCTCAAAATTTTATCGCTAGCAGGAATCACCCCCAACAAAGGCAGGCGAATCGAATGTTTGACATCCTCCGGAGTTTGGAACACCGTTTTATTGTTAAACCGTTCCGCCAACTGCGCCGCCAGCATACCAAACAGCAAACCAGCCAATCCCCCCAAAGCCAAATTCAAAGGCATAATCGGAGCAACAGCCATCAACTCGCCATTTTTGTAACGCGGAATTTCCGGCTTAGCAATAACTTCCCAAGCCACCTCTTTTTTGCCCACAGATTCAAGCTGCAAAGCTTGCTGTTTAGCCAGCAAACCATTCAGCGTATTGTTAGTTAAATCCAACTCGCGCTGCAAATCGGAATAGCGCCGCAAAATCACCGGGAACTTTTGAGAGTATTGATTCAACTGCTTAGCAGCTTGTTCCAAAACTTGATTCCGCACACCCAGCACCTGAATTAAATTAGCAGTACCGATAAACTGCTCGATTAACTTAATCCGCACCGGATCTTGAAAAGCCAGCACTTGTGAACTTACCTTAGCCAAATCAGTTCCCAGAACCTGTTGGGCTTCTTTCTTCAACAAAGGAATCAGGTTCTTGCGCTGTTCTCGCAACAATTGCATTTGCGGAGTTTGGTCTGTAAACGTAGCCGAGTTAATCGCAATTTGTCCTTCTAATTGCTGCAATTGAGTCAGCATCGCTTGATAGCGGGGAGCTTGACTCAGAGCCGAAGCCATCAGCGCTTGCTGTTGGTTGAGTCCGAGCTGATTTTGCAGATTGGAATAGAGCAATCTCTGCTGATTGAGCTGCGTTTCCGCGTCCAATCTTTGCGCTTGAAGTTGGCTGATTTGCTGCGAAAGCTGTTGGGTTTGAATTTGCGGGTCGATAAAATTGTACTGCTGCCGCAACTTTTGAATTTCTGTTTGCAGAGCTTGTTGGCGCTTTTGCTGGTTGGGAATTTGCGATTTCACAAAATCCAGAGTCTGACTAATTTGAGTTGTGGTATCTTGCACGCTGTAGTTGCGGTAGCCTAGCGCCACTTTTTCCAAAACAAACTGAATTTTTTTCGGGTCATAATCCCGATATTTAACTTCGATAATTTTGGTGTTTTTGAAGCGATTAATTGACAGCCGGGTTTCCTGAGAAAACGGCAAATTATCGGCTTTTGGGTTCAAAAGGTAATTGTAATTTATTTCGGGATACTTAGCCTGCAACTGTTTAATAATCGGCGACATTACTTGCGGACTTTGCAAAACTTCAATTTGGGATTCGTAGTCAAAACCGCCCTTTTCTTGGGTCGCCGGTGCCGCTGGTTGCAGTTTCAGCTCACCGGAGTAGATTTTGGCTAAAGTATTTTGCGTAACTGCTGGTTCTACTAATAATTGAAAGCGCCCTTCGTACTCGCTTTTTTGATTGAGCGTCCAGGCGAAAACCCCGGTGGTTACTGCCGCTGCTACACCAATGACTAAGATGGAGCGACTGCGGCAAACTTCCCAAAAACTTAACTCTTCTGGGTTCGTTTTGTTTATGCCTAAAAATTGATCTTCTTCATAAGTTCCCGAAGATATTTTTTGCAGCTCGGCAACTTTTTTATGATTAAAAAGTGCTATTTGAGATTGTTTCCCTAGTTTCATTTGATTTCTACAACTTATTAGTTTAAAGGTCTGTATTGGTAGCCGAGTTTCAGCAATCCGGTTGATTTCTAGATATTTTGTTAGCAAGGCGAAACTTTTTCTAGAAAACGGGTTTATGAAACCTTAATCCTACTCTATTCAAATTACCGAAAAATATCGAATAATCGAAATATTCCTAACAGCGGACTCAGAGGAGCGAGAGTCCCGCCTACATTATCCGAGAACGTAGCGCGACCCGATCGCCTTACCATAATTACATCATTATTTTGCAGTTTGGGATTAGTTTCTTCATTGGCTGTTGCAGAAAAATTAACCTTAACAGTTAGCTGGGAAACTGTGCCGTTAGGATTGAGGCGAATTAAATCCACCGAATCCATTTGAGCGCGCGCTTTATTAAAACCTCCCGCTGCTACCAGCGCTTGATTTAAAGTAGTGTTGGGAACCACCGCAATCGCTCCCGGTTTCACGACTTCTCCCACAATGTTCACCTTAATCGTATCAGGTGAAAAATTAGAATTAGCCACTTGTTCGTCTTGGGCTGCATCGAGATTTTCGGCTTTGGGAACGATTACCGTATCTCCCTGTTGCAGGGCTAAATCTTGGGATACATCTCCCCCTTCCAAAAGTTGCCACAAATTCACATTAATAATTTGTTCCGTACCCGCCCGCGTCAGGCGGCGAACTTGTATTTGTCTGATATCAGCTACCGGCGTAATACCGCCGGCCATTTTAATTGCCCTCGTTACAGTTTGCTGCAAAACAGTTTCCCCGCCGTTGGTTTCGCTGGCAGCAAACAAACCAGAATTTGCACCCATTTCATTCTCTTGTACCCTACTTTGAGCCTCTTTCGCCAAAGTATAAGTACCGGGGCGAGTTACTTCGCCCACCACAGCAATATTAATTGGTTGAGTGCTTTGTCCGGTAATGTTAGCTACTGCTAAAGTAGGTGCTTCTTGGCGGTTGAGGCTAGTTACAGTGGGAATAAATATAGTATCGCCGTCGCGCAAAGTCATATCGGCCCGCAAATCGCCGTTTTGCAATAATTCCCACAAATCCACACTAATAATTTCTTCCGGTGCGTTGCGCTGGGGGCGGCGGATTTTGATTTGGCGCACGTCTGCTGACTGCGTAATTCCGCCGGCCATTCGCAGAGCCCGCGATATCGTTGGCATTTGAGTTCCCATTTGCTCTGCTGTGCCTCCGGGGCCTGCTGCTGAGGATATTGTATAGGCTCCGGGGCGGTTAATTTCGCCCGCGATCGCAATTTGCAAAGGACGTGGCGCCAGCAGTTTCAGGGTAATCCAAGGACGTTTAAGGTATTTGCCGTATTTGTCTTTAACAGCATTAGAAGCTTGTTCTAGGGTCATCCCGTACACCGAAATGCTGCCAATTAACGGCAAACTCAGGGAACCGTCGGCCTGTACTTGGTGTTGACCGTTGGGGCCGCTGTATTCCGGGACGTTGAAGATGTCCATTTGAATACGATCGCCCGCGCCCAAAGTGTAAACTTCCGATCGTACACTTGAAGGTGCACTTGCCGGAACCGCCGGAAATCCCTGAACAGGAGGCACTGGTACGGGAACAGCAGAACCAGGAGGAGGAGGAGGAGGAGACAAAGCAGGAGGAGGAGGCAAAAACTGGGCCATCGCCGGAGATGAAGCCGTCGCCAGCGCTGACACTGTTAAAAATTTGACCGTGAAACCTTTGACAGTATTGAATTTTGAATAGTTTTTGCTCGCCATCGCCTTTTGCCCCTATCCGCTTCCTATCCCGCCACCATCAAATGTAACCCAACTCTTCTAACTTGCTCAGAACTTTCTTAACACTCTCTTCCACACTTTCGCGCTCTGTGTAACAAATAATCTCAGGATTGAGCGGTTCTTCATAAGGATCGTCAATTCCGGTAAAACCCTTAATTTCTCCGGCTCTGGCCTTAGCGTATAGCCCCTTGACATCGCGACCTTCGCACACTTCTAACGGCGCTGTGATATATACTTCAACAAAATTGGGATCCATTGCTCTAATTTCGTCGCGAATTGCTCTGTAGGGGCTAATAGCTGCGGTCATTACGGCTACTCCATTGCGGCTCAGCAGGTGAGCTACAAATCCAATCCGCCGAATATTAGTATCTCGGTCTTCTTGGCTAAATCCCAAACCTTTTGACAAGTTGGTGCGAACGACATCTCCATCCAATATTTCAACTTTGCAACCTCTGGCCTTCAATTCGGGTTCGAGAGCTTTGGTGATAGTTGTCTTGCCGGAACCGCTCAGCCCGGTGAACCACAAAATAAAACCTTTTTCCATTTTCATCCGTTAATTAGTAACTGGCAAATCATTAAGACGTAAAACTTTATAGATGCAGTTCCCTTTTTTATATTATCGTTATTCGCGGTGTCATATGGGCAATATTTGCGCGCAAAAAATGATAAATCAAAATTTGCGATCGCTCCTGCGGTCATTTAGTAATAAAATTGTGCGCTCGCTGCATACATAATTCCCGATTTATTATTTGTCAACTCTTTACACAGTAAAATTCAATTTGCGATCGCAAAGACCGAACATCTCTCAGTATGGTGCGCGAAACAGAACAGGTTGACCTACATTATGACAAAACGACAAACGCCGAACATCTATCCCCAGGGTTAACCGCACCGATCGCCTTACTGAGCCTTTCGCCATCTAAAATGGTATTGCCCATGTCTTCCGTTTTGAAAGCAGATGTTTTGGTAGTCGGTGGTGGCACCGGCGGCACCGCGGCAGCCGTGCAAGCAGCCCGCCGAGGTGCCAAAACTATTTTAGTAAGCGAATTCCCCTGGCTGGGAGGAATGCTGACTGCCGCTGGCGTTTCGGCCCCCGATGGCAATGAATTAGCAGCTTTTCAAACCGGTTTGTGGGGCGCGTTTCTCCGGGATCTCCAGCAGCGACAGCCGGGAGGTTTGGATTGGGGCTGGGTAAGTTTTTTTACTTACGATCCCCGCACCGGTGCTGAAATTTTCGCTGATTGGGTTAAATGTTTGCCGAACTTACAGTGGATTTCTGGACAAACAGCTCAAGCTGTGCTAAGTGAAGGCGACCGCATTTCTGGCGTTCAGTTTGCAGATTTTACGATTTGGGCCAAAATCACTTTGGATGCAACGGAATTGGGAGATTTGCTGGCTTTAGCGGAAGTTGGGCACCGCTGGGGTTGGGAATTCCAAGCCGAGTGGGGAGAACCCAGCGCGCCGACTGCCTCTAATGCTCTCACAGAGAGCTATTCGGTGCAAGCTCCGACTTGGGTGGCAATCATGCAGGATTTTGGTAAAGGTGCGGCCCGGCCAGAAATTCCCGCGCCGCCTGTTGACAATCCCGATCGATTTACTGGTGCTTGGGACGGTTACACTCCTGAGCAATTTCTTAATTACGGCAGGCTTCCGGGTGGATTGTTGATGATTAATTGGCCGATTCGAGGTAATGATTATGGTGAAGGAGTCGATCGACTCATTAAATCTGAAACATCTCGACAAGAATTCCTGCAAGAAAGCCTCTGGCATACTCAAAGTTTTGCCCGCTTCATTCAAACGCAATTCGGCCGCCGCTACGGCTTAGCACAGAATATTTTCCCCATTTCAACGATCGACAATCAACAAAATTCTTCCCTTCTTTCTTCCTTTGCCTTACATCCTTACTACCGAGAAAGTCGGCGCTTGCGAGGAGTACAAACAATCCGAGAACAAGATATTTTGCCTATTGTCGGCGGAAGAGTCGCGAAGTTGCCGATAAATTCTGAGGGCATTTGTGAAACAATTGCGATCGGCAACTATGCCAACGACCACCACTACACCATCGGCGATATTCCTCTGCAGCCAAAATCGATCCGCTGGGGCGGCCGCTGGACGGGAACTCCGTTTACCATTCCTTACAGCGCGCTAATTCCTGAGAGTACAGACGGTTTGCTAGTCTGCGAAAAAAATATTTCCGTCTCTCACATCGCCAACGGTGCAACTCGCTTGCAACCGACGGTAATGAATATTGGACAGGCGGCGGGGATGGCGGCGGCTTTGTGCGCGGAATCGGGATGTCAGCCGCGGGAGTTGGCGGTGAGAGTTTTGCAGGAAGCTTTGCTGCAAGATTCGGAGGCGAGTGCGGCAGTTATTCCTTTATTTAATTTGACACGGGGGCGATGGGACTGGCTCGATTGGCAACGCTATTATCTCGATCGACCTGAAGCATATCCCGCCAGCGGCGAATCTCCTTTGTCAGTAAAAAAACAAAGCAGTCAAACAGCAAATACCCACAGCCAATTTTCTGGCATTTTCCGTCGCCTCGGCGAACAAGACTGGACACTAACGCTGACAAGCCCCGAATCTCTAGCCGGTCAAACTTGGCAACTCGTGACTTTGCACTCCGAAACCGACAGATTTTTACACAGTTGCGAAACGGAAAAGCCTTTGACAGTATGGGGCAAGCTGAATTTTGCCGGTGCTTGGCTGCTGGCGGGATCAGTAGAATTGAAGACGTAAGGTTTTTTGCAGAGATCCGAAAATTGCACAGATATCTATCCTGATTGATCGGGGCAAGTCTGTATCAGGTAATAGACACTGACACAGATACTACCCATGCACACCTACACTGCAATTGCTTTACTAAGCCTGTTGGGCATTACCTTGAGTGCCAGCGCCCAGAGTGCTTTTGAATGCCTAGTCGAACTGCTGGCAATTGCCACCGCTGATTATATTGTCTTGGCGCCAACTCAACAAGAAAAAGGCGATCGTTCTCCTGAAAGAGGCAGCGGACGCAGACAGTTCAGTCAGCCTCATCTTTACACCCCTCACATACCAGCATTTTAATGGCATGGGACGAAAGGGAGTTCCACCAATGAGTCGGTCTCGGCCACCAGTGTCGATCGGATTTTCTGGGATTCTAGGAAAGTCAGGTTCGTCTGGCAACTGCACTTCTTGTTGACAGTCATTAGAATACTTATTCTGTGTAAAAAATGATCATCTCAAGCTTCAACCGCCATCTATCAAGAGATTTACTCTTTCGATATTTGGCGGTTTTGTATGTTCAAGGCTGTAGATACATTTCACCCAGTCAAGTTAAACGACTAAAATTTACTGTGGGTGACACAATTTGAAAAGTTAAATAATTCTCGCATCATGTTTTTTGAATAGTCTGGCAATTTCTGGGAAATCAATCCTGATGAGCAAGGGAAAAGTCGGTATCTCTAAATAGACACTGACACGGATACTACCCATGAAAAACTACACAGCAATTGCTTTATTGAGCCTGTTGGGCCTTAGCTTGAGTGCTACCGCCGCTCTATCCGTTGAATCCCCAGTCGAACAGCTAGAAACTGCCACCGCTCAATATATGTTGTCAGCGCAAACTCAACAAAGAGGAGAGCGCCCTCCCAGCAGAGGTCAGCACCGGCGTGATTTTATGGAGTCCCGCACTGACATTCAGTCACTACAACAATTTTAATCGCATTGCCAGAAACCTAGTTCCGCAACTGACTTATTTCGAGGCTGGTTTCGACGCCACCCGTGTCGATCGAGCAAACTAATTTTCTGGGACTCTAATTTTTCGGGTTCGTCAGGCAACTGCACTTTTTGTTGACAGTTATTACGACGAGATTTTTTTGGTCTTACTATGAGTGCATATCAACTTGGATCTGCCATCTACCTAAAGATAGACTCTCCTGTGTGGCGGTTTTGTATTGAAATGTTTCAATGAAATAGGAATTACCCGCAGGACTCCGATGGTCGGGTTTTTCAACCGATATCCCAGGGCATCAACCCCGTATTTTCGTCGATCGAACCTGGTGTCGCCGTCCAGGAGTATTTAAGAACTGTTGCGCTCGGGGCCGCCTCAAATTCCTGCGATCGCAACAGTTATTTACGTTCTCCCCGCTGCAGGTAGGGTTGAATTTTCAACGGCTGCACTATAATTAACTTGCGATAACTAACTCATATATAGGTAAACTGTCAGCGCAGAGGGTGCAGCAATCTACTTAAATTGGCCACCAATAAGAACCACTTATGCGGTGTAGATAGCCTTTAAGCCCCTGCCCCTGTTACCTCAGGGAAATTAACTAACCTGAATATTAGGGTAGCTGGCAAGCTTTCCGGCGACAGTCGGCTATGCTTGATTCGGCGCTCTCGCAATAATTTAATGGAGGATGACAAAATGCCTCCTAATTTGGCTATTTCGGGGATAGTGATGAAAAATGACTCTTTGGATCTGGTCAAAAGCCTCAGCCCTAGTGCAATGGATCAGATCATGCTATATCTGGCGTTTAGCGCCATGAGAACCAGTGGGCACAGGCACGGGGCGTTTCTAGACGCGGCCGCAACGGCGGCTAAGTGTGCCATTTATATGACTTATATGGAGCAGGACAACAACCTGCGGATGACCGGGCACTTGCATCACATTGAGCCTAAACGGGTGAAGGTGATTGTTGAGGAAGTCCGGGAAGCTCTGACTCAGGGAAAATTGCTGAAAATGTTGGGTTCCCAAGAACCTAGGTATTTGATTCAGTTTCCTTATGTCTGGCTGGAACAGTATGGTTGGATGCCGGGACGCCCTCGCATTCCGGGAAACAATTTGACTGTAGATGAAAAAAAATATCTCGAAGGCAAGATTCCTCCGAATCCGCCTGATGCTCAACTGATCAATTCTTTTCAGTTTATGGAGTTGATCGAGTTTCTGCACAGGCGATCGCAAGAAGATATGTCTCCAGAAAGGCGAATGCCTTTGAGCGAAGCTCTAGCAGAACACATTAAGCGGCGCTTGATCTATTCTGGGACAGTTACTCGTATTGATTCTCCTTGGGGAATGCCGTTTTATGCCCTCACTCGCGCTACTTACTCTCCCGCAGAGCAGGAAGAGCGGACATTTACTATGGTGGAGGATACGGCTAGATATTTCCGGCTGATGAAGGATTGGGCGGACAAACAACCGAAGGTGATGCGAATTATGGAAACTTTGGATATTCCGCCGGAACGGCTCGACCAAGCCCTTGAGGAATTAGATGAAATTATTCGCAATTGGGCCGATCGCTATCACAAGCGGGGCGAACCGACGATGATTGTACAAATGGTTTTTGGGCCGCAAGACGACGCTTAGTTTGATTAACTATTAATCATTAGTCATTAGTTGATTGCTTGAGACTAATGACTAATGATTAATAGCTCGCGAGGCAGAAACCGGGTTTCTCTGGAAAAATACTGCGTTAAGGCCTTGAATTCTCGTAACAAACCCGGTTTCTTGGGTTGCGAATGCGTCCAGGATTAACTAAGCTAAAAAAGCTCTCCAGGTCGCCGCTAAAATAATCGCTGCGATCGCTCCTATGAGTGTATTGAAAAAATTTACTACCTCGTTCGTCAGCCACTCAAACTTTGATTGCACCGTCGCCCCAATCACGCTCTCAATGTTCGTGGCAATAAAAGCTGCAACAACACAAAAAATAATTCCTGTCAAGTCAATTAAACCGACGGCCCAACTCACAAGCGCGATCAGAATTGAGCCGACAATACCTGCGATCGTTCCTTCCAAACTTACGGCCCCTTCGGTACCTCTAGGTACAGGCTGCAAGCTGGTAATCAAAAAAGTCCGCTTCCCGTAAGCTTTGCCGATTTCGCTGGCGCTGGTATCGGAAAGTTTGGTGCAAAAACTCGCCGCGTAACCCAGCAATAAGAGGGAAATAGCATTTTGTGGCACAGAAATCTTGCCTGTCTCTCCTAAAATAGATAATGCCAAAACTCCCAAAGCGCAAAGAGTCGCGGTTAAAGCCGAACCCCAGACATTTTCTGGGCCTCGGGCGCCTGAACGCTTTTCGGCTATGCCTTCTGCTTCTTTTTGGGCTTTGCCGATGCGGGTAACTCCCGATCCGACAAGAAAGTAAAACATCACCACAGCATAGCCTTGCCATCCCAAACAGCCCCAAATGAGCACGCCCAATACCCAGCCGTGAAATTGGCCAGCGGGAGTGAGCAATTTTTTAGGAGCAATGGTGGCGATCGCGAGTAAAACTGTATTTAGGGCGATCGCCACCAACCAAGGATTAGACCAAGATAAATAATTAAAGAACAATTCTGAATTCTGCATTGAGTACCTCCATGAACCAAGTCTTATTTCATCTTGCCTTCCCCGTGACCGATATTGCCCAAACCAAAGCGTTCTATGTAGACGGGCTCGGCTGCGAACTAGGTCGCGAATCGCCCAATTCTGCGATTATGGGTTTGTGCGGCCATCAAATTGTCGCCCACGTCAGCCGCGAACCTTTGACGCCTCAGCGAGGCATCTATCCCCGGCATTTTGGGTTAATTTTTACTTCCGAAGCTGACTGGGAAGGGTTGTTAGAAAAAGCCCAGCAAAACAACTTAAATTTCTATCAAGAACCGAGACGGCGATTTGTCGGTTTGCCTACAGAACACCGTACTTTCTTCTTAGAAGACCCTTTCCACAATATACTTGAGTTCAAGTATTATTGTGAAGCTGAAGCAATTTTTGGTCGCAGCGAATACGCTGAAGTTGGCGATGCTGTTTGATTGCTGCGCGAAATAACCACCAGTTGCAGCATATCAACTTTCGGATTAAATCAAATCACCTGCTGGTGGATGTCGCCCTATAGCTTTGTCAGCAGTACGAATATTAATAACTCTTTCTCGATTTAAGACTAATGCTGTAACTGTAGCTCGTCCAATTGTAGTTAAACCAACTATTGATAATCCATCCGCCGACCAAATAAAATGTTCGTTCCAGGTATCTTGTCTGGGATTAAACAATGGTACTTCTACACTCGACTGGGTATCTATTGCTGTAGTTTTATCGGATTTTTGACGGTTGCAATGAAAGCACGCTAGTGCCAAATTGTCAATATTGTTACTCCCTTTTTTAGTGAGAGGAATGATGTGCTCGATCGTAAACTCTACATACTGCCATTGTTCGGAAGCATGGCAATATTCACACAGACAGTTTGCTCTCTGACGAACTTGATTTTGGATATTCTCAGGAATTTGACGGCGAGCTGACATTTCTATACTGTAGGCTGAATCTGGCCCAAGAAAAGATTGCGGACAGTCCGATTGACAAAACTGAGATAATCGTCGATCTCTTCGTAAAGATTCAGTTCTTGGTCTTCTTCGGGATTGAGTTGCAAATTTTGTTGTTTTTCCAACAGTTCTTCTATGCGATTTTTGACTGTTGTAGAGGCTCGGAAAATCGGTATTCCTTCCACTAATTCAATGCGAACTGCTCCTTCTATAGGCAGAGTATCTCGCAGCTTTTCCAGTTTTGGCAGGACGATCATAATTGTTATTTTTATGGGTTTCAATCAAGATTATATCAATAAATTTTAAATCCGTCTAGGTAGACTCAAAAAGACCGAATCCAGAATCCCTACTTTTTAAAAGATTCGGGGTTTTAAAAGCAGAGCGTTTTACTTTACAGCCAGCTATTTATCAATCTTTAATGGTTCTGAAAGTGCTTCAGCGACCGCTTTTAAACTGCTGGAATGCCTCGCCATCATGGCATGGGCGAAAACAGACAATTTTACATCTTTGGCAGCCGATATTTGGGAACTAGAAGCCGGTACGATGATGAAATCCCAATCTGTCCAAATCGAAGTAAAATTGAGCTTTTCCAACAAGGCAGCATCTCGATTTAAATCTTCCAGAAAAGCACTCCCAGGACGCATTTGGATGCAGCCTTTTCCCCCAAGAGTGTAAGCCATCCAAGTACCGCTGTGAGGAGAAGATATGGCAATAAAGCGCTGCACTCGGTTAAGGCCGCCTAACCTTTGCAGGTAGTAGCGAGTTGCTAAACCGCCCATGCTCAATCCTACTATATCTATATACTGTTCGGGTGCAAAGGTTTTGTCTATATAATCTGCTATTTGTTGGGCTAATTCGTCTATGCTGGCGTTGCCCCAATGGGGCGAGAGATTGAGGGTGTAGACTGACCATCCCAGTTGGGTGAGGTAGGCAGACATTTTGTGAAAAATTCCCGATTTTCTGAAGATTCCGTGAATTAGCAAGACTGGGTTGTGGCTGAAATTGCTATTCATTTTTAAGTGGGAATTTTATTTTCAATAGGTGCTTTGAGTTCTTCAACTAATGCGTTAATACTTAGGGGTTCTGTCACCATTTGGCGGTGCAGCAAAACGTTGACTTTAACTTCTTTACCTACTGGCATTTGGGAACTGTTCGCGGGTACAATCATTATGTCAAATGGCGTCCACATTGATGTAAAGTTTATGCGTTTGAGCATTGTCACATCTTGATTCAAATCGCGCAGCAAGCGACTATCGGGGCGCATATCCAGGTATCCTGGTAGGCGTAGGGAATAGGCGGTGAGGGTGCCGTGGTGGGGCGAAGAGAGGGTGATGAAACGCTGTACGCGGTTGATTCCTCCGAGTCGCTGGACGTAGTAGCGGCTGACGATGCCGCCCATGCTGTAGCCTACTATGTCTAAAGATTGTTCTGGATCGAAGGTTTCAGAGATGTAGTCTGCGAGTTGCTTGGCCAGTAAGTCGAGCCCGAGGCTGCCGTCGTTGGGGGTGAGGTTGAGGCTGTGGACTGACCATCCAAGTTGGGTGAGGCGGGCGGACATGGTGTTGAAAATAATCTTTGTGTCCCAGATGCCGTGTATGAGGATGACGGGATTGCGATCGAGCGAACTGTTCATTTGAAAAGAAAATTGCTTGCTGATTACAGCATAAATCACTCCCCTCGGGAGTTTTACCCCTAGTAGGACAGCTAGGGAATCGGATCGAGGTACGATCGGCAATTAGTGGGAATCGCTAACAAATTCTGAGATACTTGTAAATAAGTGCAAAGCAGTGCGAGTATTTATACCTAAAATTTGCTTTGATGAGGTAGCTTAGATATAGCCAAATGTAAATTTTGATGAATAAATGTAGACAAAGGTTGCCATAGCTCGTAATCTAACTTTGTTGATAAGCTTGTACAAATTTCTCTAAAAGAACAAAAGGAGTAAGTCTAATGTTTGGTTTTATCAAAAATTTCTTCGGCGGTATTTTCGGCTTTTTTGGCAGACTGTTGGGCTTGAAAAAGTCGGAATATTTCCTAGATTTGGGCGAATCTGGAGCTAAGGAACCAGCAAAAGTTGCGCCTGCGAAGGCTGAGCCTGTTGCGATCGCATCGGCAAAAGTTGAGCCTGTTAAGTCTGAGAAGTCTGAGAAGTCTGAACCTGCTAAGAAGGCTAAGGTAGAGAAAAAGTCTACCAAAGATAAAGAACCAGTCGCTAGCGTTCCTGCTAAGACTTCGGAACCCGCGAAGGTACCTGCAGCGGCAGCAACTAACGGGAAAGTGCCGAGTCAAGCTGAACCGAATCGGACTTTTGCTCCTAATAATTTAATGCCGACACCAAATGGAAGTCGTCGAACCCCTGGCCCCAGCATGAACAATTTCCGGGAAATGGCTCGTCAGGTGAAAACGAAGTAGGAAATTGGGAATTGATAATAGGGAATTGGGCACTGGATAATTCCTAATGCTGGCGTTAAAAAATTAAAAATGGGATTCCTGATTTTTAATTTTAACTCTTTGTTCTATTCCCTATTTTCTTGGTTTCTGAGGAAGGCCAATCCGCTGTATAGCTGAAAAGCTGAGTCCCAAGGAGTTTCGGATTTGCGCTCGACTTCTATATGAGATTCGATCTTGCTCAACATATTAGTGTAATCGAGCACTGTCTCGGCAAAGGGCGTAAATTCTGACCAAAGTGTAACGTCAAGCTGGCGATCGAATATTTCCAGTAAGTGATTCCAGTTAATTCTGGTGGTACTTTGAGGAATCTGTTGAGAGTTTTTGACTCTGGATGTTTTGTTTTTCGGGTTCGGTGAAGTGGGCAGAACCGCAGAAGCTTTGGTGAAGTCAACTCCTTGTTGAAATTCGTAACTTTGGTCGCAAATTCGCAGAATGCAGTTTCTGCTGGGAATGTGTAAGTCACAGATTTGAGCGTAATCTTGCCTAATTTCTCTGTGGCGAAATTGCTCCTTTCTTCGGTTGGGGGAGTAGTCCATGACTTCGATGAACATCGGCAACAAGCCTTCTACTCTTTGGGTAACTTCTGACCAGTTAAAGTCGATCGCACCGAGTCGATCGAGTTGATCTTTGCAAACAACGGCTGGTGAAGAGAGAGACTGGAAGTGTTGCACTCGGAAGATTTGGATTTTTTGAATATCGCTTAGGGTTGCCCAAAATACGGGAATGCCAGCGTTGAGGAGTTCTTGACCATAAATTCGGAGTTCGGCGATGGGGCCAGTTTTGTAAAGTCTCCAGCCGCGGCTTTGGATTTGCATCCGGGTTGTGTAGGCGTCGATTTTAAAGATTCTGCTGATATTTTGAATGGCGGCGGGTTTGTTTTCGGGACTCACTGGTTCCAGGATGAGGAGTCCGGGTTCCAGGTTGCTGGGGTCGTTTTTGGCGGTTTCTATGGCTTGTTGGCGGACGTTTTGTTGGGCGATTTCAATCCGTTGAATAGCTTGCCGGGTCTGGGAGACGATTTTGGGGTTGGTGATGTCGCGGAGTATTTGTTTGTAGCTGGTTTGGGCTTTTTCGAGGTTGTTGGTTAGTTCGTAGTAGCGGGCGATATAGTATTGCACCCACGGATTTTCGGGCGATTCTTTTTGCAGTTGTTTGATGAGTTGGGCGGCTTGTTTGTAGTCTTTACCCTCTAGGGCGGCGGCTATTTGGTTGATGTCTGTCATGGCGGTTGCGGGAATGGCGTTGTTTCTATCTTGGCTGATGTTTGCTTGGTTCCACCAGTGGTTAACAATTTTGGCTGTTGTGTTAGTTGGGAATTTTGGGCTGTTGGGAAAAATTAAGATTGGGATTTTTAACCGCAGATGAACGCGGATGAACGCGGATGTGTATAGATGGATGTTGAGTGGATGTAAAAAAAATATAAGTTAAAGTTGATTGGAATTAACGCTTAATGTGTAAGTACCTTTGCTTGTGCGATCGCCTCCTTTTACAACTATTTTATAAGTGCCGTTACTAGGCAATTTTACGGTGAGTTGAGATTCTCGGCGATTCTGGGAGTTGCCTGTTTTTTGGGCAATATTTTTGCCGTTGATGTCTAACAGTGTTATGTTGTGGTCGAATGCTCTGCTTTTGAGGTCGATCGTAATAGATTGACCTGCCCGTCCTGGAAATGTGTGTTCGCTGGGGTCGCCGTCTTTGAGGGTTCCCCGCTGCTGTAGGATGGAAAGGGAGGTGAGTTTTGGGCGATCGACATTGCTCAATTCTAAGCCGTAATTGGTCACGGGTGCTTCGGGGCCATTTCCTTCTCTGACAGCGATGATAAAGGCTGTTTTGTTGTTGGGGTCTCGGAGTATTTTGTCAATAAATTGGGATTGTATTTGTTTTGCTGTTAGAGGTTTAGGTTGGTTGAAGTTGGGTTTTGAGGTACAGAAAAGCACGGCTCCGTCTAGATAGCGGGTGGCGTAGAACCAGTAGTTTTGACTGTTAGTTGTAAATTCGTTGCGGCTAAAGATAGTGAATCTTTCAAGTTGCGGTAGTTGCTGGTTACGGTTACAATTTTTATCGATGTATATTTCGTTGGCTGATGGCTGTCGCTGGGCGAAAACTGCTGGTACGGTGGTGGTTACAATTGCTGAGATGAGGGTGAGGGTGAGGGTGAAGGGCGATCGGCTTTTCATAAATACTTGTTTCTATTTATTGTTGTCAGGTATTGTACGCTGTACTTGCTATTTTATCTATATTTTAAATACTTTTCTAATTCCGCAGTGCGCTGTTTCGTCATGCGCTCCAAACATTCATTAAAAAAACCTCCATAACCGGTACCGCCACGACTTTTATAAGCTTCAAATTCACAGGTTTTATCTCTTAACTTAATCCATCCTAATTGTGCTTCCGTAAGAAGTGAGCGCTCTTCGTCGCTCAATGAGGAAGTTAGTTCTTTGTAAACCTCGTTCAGTCGTTTATCCGAGGCCTCATAACTCAACCGAATACAAGTTCTGACTTGTGCATCTCCTTGCGGGCGATCGCAATTAATCTGTTGAGCAATGGGAAAGCTCGGAGATTGTGCAGAAACTGATGTTGTACCCAAAATTGCCAAAAGCGCGTGAAGCGAAGCTATCCCGTAGGGAATCGACAAAAAGCGCGATCGACCTTTCCTCAACTCTATTTTCATGACTCGTCAACCCATTTATCTGATAATTCCTCTTAACACGAGACAGAGTGGATTTGATTAATTTAAGTATTTTTTTATATTCACTGAATTAAAACGCCTTTTTTTATCAGATTCCAAAAGTGTGCTTGAGTGCTGCATCTACTGGCACCATATCCGACAAAATACCAATTTTGCGATCGATTTCAACTTCTAGAAGCGTCACAAGATTGTCTGTCATAATTACCGAGTCAGCTAGCAATCCCGTTTGCTGCCCGGACGGTGTTGCTAGGGAAACAAAAACCCGGCTTGGGTGTCCTGAACGGGCTAAGTTGCTAGTAATCATTGCCGTAATTGTTTGCCCTAAACCAGTCCCCAGATTATTAGCTTGAACTATCAAAGCTGGACGGCGTTTCGCAGTACGCAAATCCGAGCTGGGGAACAAAACCAAAACCACATCACCGCGACTATAAGGCATCGTAAGCATCCATCTCCGGTAGTTCCCAATCAGGAGCAAATCTACTCAACCGAACCCGTAGATCTGCTGCTTGTTCCTGGTTGATACCGCGAGATTGCAAGTTTACTAACGCTACTTTTGGCATAAAAGTAACAATAACTTGCGCTTCTTCTATGTCAGCGGGCATTTCCAATAACTCAATTTTGCCATTTCGGTATATCCCCTCTACTGACTGTAACATATTACTCCTGTGATAATTATCTATTTACATTTTAGCTGCGATCGCCAAACCCATCAAGTCTCAGATCAGCTTGGTGGATATTAGCACTTCTCAAATGCCGCGCCCACTAAAGATAAAGCCACAATCGGAGCTGTCACCGCTCTTAAAATTCTACTCCCCAAAGAAACAGGCTCAAAATCAAATTCGATCGCCCTTTTCACCTCACCCTCAGTCCATCCACCCTCCGGTCCAACAGCAATCACAATCGATAATTCTCCCCCATCTTGCTCCCCCCTTTGTAGGGGCGGTGCCCCCGTGGCCGCCCTAAACTGGGGGGGAACAAAACCGACTAAACAATCCCACAAATGGCGATTGTCCCCGCGAGCAACACAGATAAATCGATATTTTTGACCGCAATCTTTCACAGCAACATCAAACGAAACAGGCTCTGAAATCGTCGGCACAATTTGACGTTCCGACTGTTCTGCCGCCTCCGCAGCAATTCTCCTCCACCGATCGACTTTTTGATCGCTCGGTTTGAGCAAAGTTCGATCGCTCGTCACCGGCACAATACTTGCCACACCCAACTCCGTCGCCTGTCTCACAACCTCGTCAAAGCCGTTTCCCTTGGGCAAAGCCGCCATCAAAGTTACTTCAACTGGTAGCTCCCTGTTAATAGCAATCTCCTGGGTTATGGAGGCAATTAACCCGGTTTCCCGTACTTCTAGGACTGCTAACCACCAATGTCCCCGTCCGTCCATTGCAATAAATCGATCGCCCCCTTGCAAACGTAGCACTCGATTTAAATAATGCTGCTGTTCCCTAGTTAAGTCGATTTTGCGATCGCAAATTTGAGCGGCAGTAACTGCTAATCTTTGTAATTGAGGCATTGAATTTGGGATTGTTCGTTTTCTATTAGAGATTTTTTTTATTTAACCGCAGAGAACGCAGAGAACGCAGAGCAAGAGAGAATGAGAGGAGATAGGCAGGCGGGGTTTCAACAGTTAAAAAAACAATAAAGGCAAAGCATCTACAACCGGAATTATTTTACAAATTCAAGTTTTTTTCTGCAAATGCTCTGCCTTTATATTACTTTTGCCAGAAGTCTATTGAATACAATCGAAAATCACAAATCGATAATCGAAAATCGGCTTATCCTTCCTCCTTAATCTTCTTTAAATAAGTGGAAATCGCCTCTGTAGCTAGCTGCGTGATTGGCTTGCCCTGACGGGCTGCTTCTTCCTTGAGCTCGTTGTAAATTTCATCGCGGACGCTAATTCGACGGCGGACTTTGCCACCGCTAGCAGGACCAGTCTCATTTGCATCGTCGTTACTAGACGTAACTTCTAATTCATTAATCTCAGTTGTCATCGAGTCAGCAGATTGGTAGTTGGTTACAAATTGACGGATAGATTCTAACCCGACGCGCTCGCAAAAATTGCCAAAACTCTCGCTCAGTTGCCGTTTTTGCTTGAAATAAACAAAAATCGGCTCCAGAAAAGCTTCAAAATCCTTGACGTGCAGCTTTTCCTCAATTGGTTTTGCCAGCCGCGTTTGGTCGGGAGAACCGCCCAGCCAAATCTGGTAGGATTCCGGCGAACTCCCGACAAACCCCAATTCTGCCATATAAGGGCGGGCGCATCCATTTGGGCAACCAGTCATCCGCACCACCAAATGCTCGTCTGCCAAGCCCACTTTGGTTAAAAGCGCCCGAATCCGCTCTAAAATGCTCGGCATCACGCGCTCAGATTCGGTAATCGCTAACCCGCAAGTCGGCATTGCTGGACACGCCATTCCATAGCGCACCAATGGGTCGATCGCTGTTTCCCGCTGAATGCCACATCGATCGAGTATTCCCTGAATTTCCTGTTTGATATCCGGCGAAATATCGTAAATCAGCACGTTTTGGTGCGGCGTCGCAAGTACCGGCAAGTTGTACTTCTGCACGATTTCCCGCAAAGCCGTTTTTAGCTGAAACGACCCTTCATCCTTAATCCGGCCATTATCCACAGAAATGCCGACAAACAGCTTGCCGTCTCCTTGTTCGTGCCAGCCCAAGAAATCAAAATACTTCCACTCAGGCAGCGGTTTAAAGCCTTCTAGCGGCTTGCCAAAATATTCGGCTACTTTTTCGCGGAACCACTGTACACCTTTGTCGTTAATCAGGTACTTCAGCCGCGCGTGCCGTCTGTCTGTGCGATCGCCGTAATCTCTTTGCGTTGCTACAATTGCCTTGACCAAATCGTAAACATCATCCTTGGCAACATAGCAAATCTCATCAGCAACCCGCGCAAAAGTTTCTTCCTTATTGTGAGTACGGCCCAAGCCGCCGCCAGCAAACACGTCAAAACCTTGCAACTCGCCAGCTTCATTGGTAATTACCACCAAGCTCAAATCCTGAGAGTACAAGTCAATTGAATTGTCTCCCGGCACGGTAACGGAACACTTGAACTTGCGCGGCATATAATGGCTGCCGTAAATCGGTTCTTCTTTGTCGTCGCTAAAGATTGTGCCGTTGCCGTTTTTCTGTCTCGCCGCCTTCACTGCGGGGTCTTCCTCGGCCGAAACAGCTTTTTCGCCATCCAACCAAATTTCGTAATAAGCACCGGTTTGCGGCGTTAGCAAATCGGCGACATTGCTGGCGTATTGCAGCGCATACTTGTATTCTGGGCGATTTTTGTACGGTGCTGGCGGTGCCATGATGTTGCGGTTCAAGTCGCCGCAAGCTCCCAAGGTTGACCCCATATTTTTAATAATTGAGGAAAACACTGCTTTAAGATTTTTTTTCAACACGCCGTGCAGTTGGAAACCTTGGCGCGTTGTGACGCGGATCGTGTGGTTGCCGTATTCTTCAGATAGCTGGTCTAAGGCTAAGTATAATTGCGGCGGAGTGAACCCGCCGGGATTGCGGGTCCGGAGCATGAACTGATAGTCTTTTTCTTGTCCTTTAACTCGATTGTCGCGGTTGTCTTGCTGGTACGAGCCGTGAAATTTGAGAATCTGAATCCCGTCTTCGGTGAAGTGGGTAGTTTCTTGTAACAGTTCAGTCGCAACGGGTTCTCGTAAATAGTTGCTGCGTTCTTTCAGACCTTCTGATTTAGAGGGCTTGCGCGCAACAGGGGTTGAAGTGGAAGATGTGATCATGGGAATGTATAGTGCCAGTTATAATTAGATACAGCCGATCGAATATTTCTTGACAATTTGACACTTGACAAATTTGCACTTGACAAATTTACTCAGAAATGCTGTGTCGGATATGTTGACAACTCGGTTAACAAGTAAGTTAACAAGTAAGTTAATAACGGTAATCCGGTAGGAATTCTGATGGTGCTTAATTGTAACACGATCGAGCCGGGGCTGGAAAATTGTAATTAAGAGTTTATACTTTGGTTCGCTTAACTGCACGAAACTTTAGAAATAATTAACCTCAACCTTTGAAACTATGTCACTGTATGACGAAGACACCTTTGTGGTCTTAGAAACAAACCAGTCAGAGCAGTTTTTGACTGCGGCGGAACTGTTAGAAAAGCTGAAAGCCGTGTTAGCCCAGGAACACGAAGATTTGCCGCAGGACGTGCATAAAATATCTGGCGTGGAAGCTCAAGCCAAGTATTTAATTAATACTTATTGTGAATTAGATGTCGGGCCTGGAAAATTTTTGCAGTGGTATGCAGTGCGCTTGGAAAAGTAATTTTGGAAATAGGGCATCGCGCATTGGGCATTGGTTATTAAAACCAAGAAGTGACAAGTAACAAATAAAAAATAACAGGTAACAAGTAACAAATAACAACCAACTAATGCCCAATGCCCTATTCTTTCTAATTAATCTTCCAACTGTTGAACCGATGATACTTCAACTGCGGTAACATCGATCGTACCGGGCGGTGTCAAGCGACTAAAATGACCTTCCTCTATTTGCAGAGGTTCGCCGCAGTTGGCACACTGAAACTGAGTTTGATTTAAAGCTGTAAATTCGTATTGGCAAACTGGACACTTGTCCTCAATTAAATTGCGTTTCAGCCACCACTGAAGCGCGAAAAATGCGACTACAGGTGTCAGCAGCAAAAAAGCTACTACAATCAACACTGATTTAACTATCCAACCCAAACCAATTGACACCAACAAACACGCGATACCAAGCAGTATCAGCCAATTGCTAATACGGGGTAGCTTGAAAGATATTTTGGGGGTGCCTTGGTTCACGGTGGTCTCCTTGGGTGTCTTTGCAGGTAGGCATAACTCTATCCTACTCAGAAATTCAGGCGGTCGATCGAGTTAATTTTCCCATTGTACACCCAGAAACCGCTCTCTACGGCATAAGTTTATCTGAGTCAGAGGGTTGAAAAATTCCTTGTAAGGATTGACAAAGGGATTCAAAACTAAATCTTGCCAGGGTTTGTTCTCTCAACCAGTGGCGATCGCACCTTTTATCCTCTCCTCGCAGCATTTCCACACAAGCAACCGCTACTGCTGCTGAATCTCGGTGGGGAACTCGCCATCCCAGTTTACCATCTTGCAGCGGATCGGCTGACCCGTCCCCGTCCCCCGCGAGCACGGGTACTCCGCAAGCCAGCGCTTCCAAATAAACTATACCGAACCCTTCCTGGGAGGGCATTACATAAGCATCGGCTAACTGGTAATGTGCTGCTAAATTTTCTGTCGCTACAAAACCCGCAAATATTACTCTTTCGGTAACTCCCAAATCATCAGCCAGTTTGGCTAATCTAGATCGATCGTCTCCGCGTCCAATAACTAAGTATTTCACATTCGGAAAAGTTTTGGCTATTTGCGGCAAAGCTTGAATTGTGACATCGACGCCTTTGTAAATATCCGTCGATCGCAATCTGGCTACAGTCATCAATATTTTAGCACCAACCAGATTGTACTGCTCTAATAAATCCTGTGGCTTGTGCCCAGTGGTAAATATATTTTCATTTACAGTACAAGGCACTATTTGGAATTTTTCGGGTTTTAATTGGTTAATTTCGCAAGTGCGATCGCGCGTGTACCTGCTAATAGTCCAAATACTCTCAGCTTTGCTCATTGCTGTTTGATATTTGGGCGGAAGCGGTTCCCACACTTCCTTGCCGTAAGTTAAAATAGTGTAGGGAATTCCCAAGGGTTGGCACAGAATTTGAATTAGCGGTGCAAGTTTGATGTGACCACAAAAAACCCGCTGCGGTCGTTTTTGCAGGAAGTGATTTAGTAATACTGTAGCAAACTTAAGACGACCCAACCAGAGATTCTCGGTTTTGAGGTAATAAAATTTCAGATTTTTTGATTCGTAAGGATTGTTGCAGTCTGGGGTATCTCGCAACAGCAAAACTTCAGCTTGCGGCGGCGAGTTTGTCTTTTCCATTATTGACTGGTAAGCTTTAAAAATGTCTTTAACGTAGGATTGAATGCCGCCTTCGCTGGCAAATATTTCTAGGAAGCAGAATAGGTGATTTGTCGATCGCATCTGTGATTTACCCATTGACAGCCCAGACAATTATTGCATTATAAGCTGTTGTACCTTTAAATAGGGTATAATAAAAAATGAGTTTAGTCAATCTCTACAAAAATGCCAGCTAAAAACC